>DATGII010000190.1:0-3345 GCA_035295805.1 Bryobacteraceae bacterium
GACGGTGTTGCACAGCTTCACCGGCGGGGCCGACGGGGTTAACCGAATATGTCTGGCCGCCGAGTTGAATACCCAATTGCAGCTTTAAGGCTGGCGCGCGAGTCTATCGCCGGGCTCTAATCGGACGGAGATATCGAAAAGGCTTAAGGCATTCTGCTTCAACCGATTAGCGGAAAACGACAGGGGGTCTTGCCGCGGTCAGGCGTGCATCGCGGCGACGATCCCGGCTCGCCCGCTCGCCCTTGCGCTCCAAACTTAGGATGATCTTGGCCGCGTCACGGACGAGCTCGCCGGCACTATCCGGCGCCAACTCGTGTTCTGGCAAGAAAAACGGTAGCGCCATGCTCTCGTAAAGATGCAACTGATCCCGACCAACTCCGAAGTTGGAGCCGCAACATTAAAGCGTCCGTAGAGTTTGAAGAGGAAGGACACACCTGGATTATGATGGACGGGTTTCACGTTCAGGTGCAGGACCGAGAAGGCAAGTACTGGTTCATTCGACTATGATTTTGCTGCGGATTGCGTCAAAGATTTTGCCGATGACAACGAGGGCACCGTTTGTGAACTTTAGCGTTGCGTTGATAGTGCTATCGACCCTTACTGTTCCGTTCCGGACAGCAGGTCAAACAACCGAACCGGATCAGCGGCCAGCCCACAGTTCCCCGACAAACGCTCCGACTCAGGCGCCCCCGCCTCCGGTTGCCACGCAGACGCCACCAGTCGCCGAGCGGCCGGTCTCCTGGAAACTGTTGCTCCATAACCTGATCGCCGACCAAGAACGCATCTGGTCTTTTCCGGCCAGACTCGTGCAGGGGCAGAGCTTGATACCAACCACGGCAGTCCTCGGGGCCACCGCCGGACTGTTGGCACTGGACCCTATCGAGGCTGGGTATTTCCACCGGACATCAACATTTCAGGGCTTCAACAACGTCTTTACCAGCAACGTCACGATCGCCGGCACCATCGCGGCGCCAGTCTCGCTTTATGCCATCGGCCTGATCCGGAAGGACGGAAAAATGCAACGAACCGCGCTGTTCGCGGCCGAAGCGGTCGCCGACGCAGAAATTGTGACGACAGTCTTGAAAGACGCCACCCGCCGTGTGCGTCCAGCCGCTATTCCGTCCGGAGGCAACTATTACGATAGCTGGTTTGAGAGCGGCGGATCACCGTTGCGCGGAAACGGTGGTTTCCCCTCCGGTCACGCGATAGCGGCGTTTTCAGTCGCCACTGTCGTCGCCCGGCGCTATGGAAATCACCGCTGGGTGCCGTACGCGGCATACGGGCTGGCCGCATTGGTTGGGTTTTCGAGGCTTTCGCTGTCGGCCCACTTTTTGTCGGACGTGTTCATCGGAGGTGCGCTCGGGTACTCGATCAGCCATTTCACCGTGCTGCGGCAGTAGCCATGAGCACTTCAACAGCCTGCCGCAAAACCCAGTGCCACGCTTCCTCATGATCGACCAACCGAGCCAGGTCTATTTCCAAGGACGCACACGGGCCCGCACGCGCGGCAATACGCTTCAAGTGGACGTGCGCGTGATCGCGGCGACGAACCAAGACCTGGGGCAAATGGTTCGGGAACGCAAATTCCGCGCCGATCTCTTTTACCGCCTGAACGTGTTTCCGTTGATGCTGCCGCCGCTGCGGGAGCGGCCGGAGGATATCCCGTTGTTGGCAGAGCATTTTGTCGAGAAATTTGCCGCGCAACAGGGGAAGATCATCGATTCGATCCCCGAGGAAGTGATGGCCGCGCTGCGCTGCCATGACTGGCCGGGCAATATCCGTGAACTGCAGAATGTGATCGAGCGCGGCATGATCATGACCACTGGCCGCGTGCTCAGCATGCAGACGGTTGATCGCTTGACCCCGTCCGCGGTCCCGCCGCTTCGCCAGGTCGAGACCGCCGATCCGCTGAGCATCCGGACCATGGCGGATGCGGAGCGCGCGCACATCACCGCGACGCTGCGTGAAACCAAATGGAAAATCGGCGGACCGCGCGGCGCCGCCGCACAATTGGGTCTGCCCAGAACCACGCTCCTCTATAGAATGCAGCGGCTCGGGATTTCGAATGCAACACCGCGCCGGAGATTCGCGCAGATGCTGGCGGACCTTCCTGCCAGTTTGAACAACGAGCAGGCGGGTGACCTGCAACCCCTGGGAGCCCTGGCTGGTTAGGACGGCTCAGAACGCCCGCCAGCGTCGCGAAACTCGCGCGCGTTCCGCCAGATCATCCGCTCATATGCCTGGCAGAGGGTACAGCGAGCCGACCACGCACGGCCCGTAGTTTCCGGGCGCAAACGCGTGCGCGAGCGCCGCCTAGCAGGCCGACGGTGCAGTACCCCGGCGCGACGACGCGAGGCGAGGTCGTGGACGGTCTGTTCGGTCCGCCCCTCCATGCCCTCGCCTGCGAGGTGATAGCCGCCGAAAGCCAGTGTATCCGCGACGCCTGAACTGCCTGGTCGTACGCTCTGGCCACTCGCGGCGACCCGGTTATAGGAGCGGCCTCGGCCTTTGCGCGAGGCGGCTAGTGCTGGGTCCGTCCGGTGGCCGGGTGCAGTTACATGGTGAGAACGGCACGGAACCGGGCCTTTCCCTCCACAACGCGCTCGTAGGCCTTGGGTGCCTCAGCCAATGGGTAGGTCTCGACTATCGTTTTAACTTTGCCTCGCGCCACGAAATCCAGGGCCTCGTAGAGATATTCAGGGCCGTTTTGCTGACTGCCAATCACCCTAATACGCTTCATTATGAGATCGGTCAGAGAAATCGAAAGCGGCTCCACATCGGCGCCCATCGCGACAAGCCGGCCGTCTGGCCGAAGTCCCTGAATGCTGTCCACCATGGACTTGGTGGAATTGGAAGTGCTCAAGATCACATCTGCGCCCCCGGCGGCGGCAAGGCTCTTTCCATCTCGCACAATTTCATCCGCGCCAAGATCGCGGATCATCTTGTCCTTATCAGGGGAGCGCGAAACGGCAATGGTCTCGAAGCCCGCAGCCTTTGCGTATTGCACTGCCAGGTGCCCAAGCCCGCCAATCCCCAGCACGGCCACTCGCTCATGCGGCTTGGGATCGGCCCAGCGGAGCCCGCTATAGACCGTGTAACCGGCGCAAAAGATCGGGGCTGCTTGTTCGTAAGGAACCTTATCGGGAATCAGAAAGGTGGCGTCGGCATTCATCAGCATGTACTCCGCGTGACCGCCAGGCACATCGACGCCCGTGCCCTTCATATATGGACAGAACATTCTGCGGCCGCGCTGGGACTAAAGTCCCGCGCGGGCTGAACGCCCGCTTTACGGAACGACACATGGGGGTTCCCGTCCGCGCCGCGGAATTCGAACAGTACAGAGAT
>DATGII010000191.1:0-59439 GCA_035295805.1 Bryobacteraceae bacterium
GAACGTGGCCTCGACGGCTCCATAGAACGCTCCGAAATCGGGCAGTCCCGTCTGGAAAACAGAAACCACGTTGTTTCCCGAAGCGGCAAACCCGCAACAAACGCTGCGAGCGTAAACATTCGTATCTGGAATTGCACCACCGGCCGGGTTCGAGAACGTCACCCCGGCGTAGGCGTGGTCGATATTGGTGCCATCGGCCTGGTTATCGAAATTGATGACAGTGTCCGCCCAAGCGCCGCCAACGAGCGGCAGCGACAATGCGGCACACAACCCGATGGAGCGCATAATTTTTCCCATTTTGATCATTCCTCCTAAGCGGTAACCCGCTTTCATCCTGTAATAGCGCAAAGGAGTCCTCAAATGACTCACGGCGGTAACCTGGGAAATCCCCCGAGATCAGGAGTGGGATGAGCCTTCGGTGCGGGCGGAATTGACGGCTTACTTAGCGCGCCAGGTTCGCCGAAACAGTGGAGGGCGCAACCGCGCCGGTCAGTTGCCCGATCGCGGCGTCGCAGAGGCGCAACTGCCGGACGGCTTGACGGTCAGTCTCGGCACCGTCGTCGCGGAGCGCCCCGGCAGCCTTCAGAGCGGCAGTCAAGAGCAAGGCCTTTTGATAATGGTCGCGCGCCTCGCGCCACAGACTCATGCGGTGGCCGGCGGGCATCCGCGACCGGGTCGCGAGATCCGCGTATGCATCTCCCACGTTTAAATTTGCGGAAGCCACGGCCGCGCGGCGGCCGGAATTCGTTGGATTCCGGGCGAGCAGAGCCTCGCGCAGCGCCAATGCCTTTCGATAGTAGCGCAACGAATTGTCCCGTTCCCCGGAGTGGTGGAGAATCGCGGCAATGAACTCACAGGTGGTCGCCAGGCTGGCACGCGCTCGTTCGTCGTGGGGATCCGCCGCGGCGAGCTCACCCCGAATCGCCTCCGCTTTCTGATATTGCGCCAAGGCAGCTCGCCAATGGCCCTGCTCTCGCTGGATAAATCCGATGTCACTGTAGGCGAACGTCAGATCCATACGGGCCTCGGCGTTCCCCGGATCCGCTCGCACCCTGCTTTCGTCGATCGCTTGCGCCATGCGGTAATGATCCAGGGCATCGCTCAACTTTCCGGTTTTGATCAGCACCGCTCCGACGCGCTTATGTGCCAAGGAAAGCTGCCGCTGATTGGCAGGCGAACGCGGCTCCGCGCGCGCGATCCGCTCTCGGGCATCGAGGAATTTTTGATAATTCTCGAGCGCGGCTGGGAAATCGCCGGCTTCGGCCCGATGAAGACCCAGGGCATGATAGCTGAGCGAGAGTTCATCGGTTGCCTGCAGCTGCGGCAAATTGCGAGTGAGATCCTGGCGCAGGGCCAGCGCCTTGCGGTCGCAGTCCTCCGCGGCCTTTCGGTCCCCTGCATCCCACAGCGCGGTGCTCAGGGTATCGTATCCGCCGGCGAGCGCGCGTTCGGCTGCCGCGTTCAGCCGGCCGGACGCCTGGAGTTGCTCGAAGAGCGTGATCGCCCTCCGCAGGCTGCCGATGGCGGCCTGCTCATCGCCCAAATTGGAGCTGCCGGCCTGGCCCTGCACTTGCCCCAGCCTCAAATATGCCATGGCCAATTCCCGGCGCAGTTGGTCGTCGCCCCTGGTTTCCTGCGTCAACCGGTCAAGATACTTCAGGGCCCGGTCGACGATCAGCTTGCGGGCTGCGGTCGAGCCGGGCAGGGTTCGAATCGCGTCGTGCACTTCGAAGATCAAAGAGTCCGAAAGCTCACGCAGATCGTTAAAGCGCCGTTCCGCCCGCGCCCGCTCCGTTTGTGCTTGTTTGGCCTCCCACAGAGTGGCGCCCATCCCGCCGACCAGAGAGATTGCGACGGCGGCTGCCGCAACGGTCGCAGCCTTGTGGCGCGCCGCGAATTTTCTCGCGCGATACCAGGCGCTATTTCCGCGCGCCATGACCGGCAAGCCGTGCAGGAAACGGCGGAGATCCTCGGCAAATTGCTCGACGGAAACGTAGCGGCGCGTCGGCTCCTTGTCGATTGCCTTGAGCACAACGTTGTCGAGTTCTTCGGGCAAGCGCCGGATGGAGCTGGGCTTAAGGGGCTGCGTTTCGCAGACCAGCCGCCGAACCTCGTCCGGGGTCCGGGTCTTGAACTGATAAGGCGGCCGGTCGCTCAGGAGTTCATACAGAAGAATCCCCAACGAATAAATATCGGTGGCGGTCGTGATCGTTTCGCCGCGCACCTGCTCCGGGCTGGCGCACTCCGGCGTCATCAGCCGTAAGGCCGTCGCCGTGATGTCTGTATCGGACTCCACCAGTTTGGCAATCCCGAAATCCAGAAGCTTCGGCGTCCCGCCTGCCGTGACCAGGATGTTGCCGGCCTTCAGGTCGCGGTGCACCACGAGGTTTTGGTGAGCGTACTGCACCGCCGAGCACACGGTCCGGAACAGTTGCAGGCGCTCAGAGAGCTTCAGCCCCTGTTCGCGCGCATATTGAGTAATCGGCCGGCCCTCGATATATTCCATGACGAGATAAGGCCGCCCATCCGCGGTGGCCCCTCCGTCCAGAAGCCGCGCTATATTCGGGTGATCGAGAGCCGCCAGAATCTGCCGCTCCTCGCGGAAGCGCCGGAGGATAAAGTTCGTATCCATCCCGCGCTTGACCACCTTCACAGCCACCTGTTTTTGAAAATCGTTGGCGCGGACCGCGCGGTACACCGTGCCCATGCCGCCTGCGGCGATCGGTTCGCGGATTTCGTACAGGCCGACGCGGCTGCCGGCCAGCAAGTCATCCCGATTGTCTTCCAGGACGGAATTGGCCAAAAAGTCGCCCAGCCCGCCATAGGACTCGAGCAGACTGCTCACCTCGCTCAACAAAGTCTGATTGCCCCTGCAAGCATCGGCAATGAAGGATTCGCGGCGTTCGACCTCCAGTTCCAGGGAGGCATTGACGATCTCTTTGACCCGCAACCAGCGGTCACGTTGCATGAGCGGCACTCCGGCTCAATGCACGATGCAGCCAGGCTCGCGCCAAGTTCCAGTCGCGGCTGACCGTGGACGTAGAAATTCCCATCACCCGCGCCGTCTCTTCGAGCGTGAGGCCGCCGAAGAAACGCAATTCGATAATTCTTCCCTGTTGCGGATCAATCTTCGACAGGGTGGATAACGCGTCGTCCAGTTCTCCCAAGTTCACCCCGTTGTTGACGCGCACGGCGATGGAATCGTCAAACACCAGTCGCGTCATCCCGCCGCCGCGCTTGGAAGAATTGTGGCCTCTTGCATAGCTCACCAGAATCCGCCTGATGATCCGGGCGGCGATCGCGAAAAAATGCTCGCGATTCTGCCAATGGATCCGTTGGCCGGCCAATCTGAGGTAGGCTTCGTGCACCAGGGCCGTACTCTGCAACGTGTGGTCCGGGCGCTCGCGCCGCAGTTCCCTCGCGGCAAGTTGGCGCAATTCCTGGTAAATCAGGGGCGTCAGTTCATGCAACGCTTCTCGATTTCCGGCGCTCCATTGTGCAAGCAGCGCAGTAATATCGTTCGAGCGAGCGACTTCCACCGTACCCTCCGGGAAATTATTGTAAGCAAAACGTACCGATTTGTGACGCAGATTGCAGTTGCGTTGCGCGTTGGAGGTTCAGAAAAGTACCGGAACCCTTTGATACCTGCGGGTCAATAGTGGCGGGGCAGGGCGCGAAACTGTATTTTAACTCACGGTCCGATGGCGATCAGACGACTTTCGCCTGGTGCATGACTGCTTCGGCCTTTTCGCGGATGCGTTTCGCGACTTCGTACGGATCGGCTTGCGTGAACTCCGGCAGGAACAGCTCCACCGAAAGGGGTCCGGCATAGCCCTTCTCCGACAGCTTGCGCAGTATCCGCACCAGCGGCGAAACGCCGTCTCCCGGGATCAGCCGGGTTGTGTTGTCCAGCAGCTCGCGGGGCATGTCGGGTACATCCTGGAAATGCACATGCCCGATCTCGCCCGTGTGGATTGTGTCGAGGTCCTCGTACTTGCTCAGCCCCGACCAGAAGTGATAGCAGTCCAGCATCGGTTTGACATTCGGGTGAGCGGCCTCGCGGATCAGCTTGAGCGACGTACTGAGGGTGGCAATGAATGACGAGTTGCGCGCGAACTCGATCATCGCCGTCATCTTATACCCTTTGGCCGCTTCGCCGCCCTCGCGAATGCAATCCAGCGCGCCTTTATAATCGTCGGGCGTCACCTTGCGGCTCGTGACGGCCGGGCAATAAATATGAGTGAGGCCGAACGAGGAGAACTGCTCGCAGCGTTTCTTCCAGGTGTCCAGGGCGGCCTCGCGCTTGGCACCCGGAATCCAAAAGTCAGGAATTACCGCGGCACACGAAACGGGCGTCAGGCCGTTATCGGTCACGATGCGGCGGGCGGCATCGAGAGTATCGGTTTTCAGGAAATCACCGAGCATCCGGTCGGTAATCTCGACGTTCTTGATGCCGGCTTTGGCCCAGCCTTCGAGCGACCGCCGGTAGCCCGCGGCGGCGGACGTGTTCTGGTGCAGGCAGAGCGTCATCTTCGAAGCAGCACCGACGGCGCGGCTGGCGAACTCCGCCGCCAGGGGCGCCAGAAGGGCAGTACGTCTCGAAACCATGCGGCCTCCAAACCGGGGACAGCCGGAACAGTTCCCTGCCCCCGGGTTCCCGCCGCCGGCGCGACCGGCGGCATTACTTTACCGCGCCAGCGGATCGGGCCGGATCTGGAATTTCACGATCTTACCCTTGGTCCCTTTTCCGCCCTCAATGTGCCATACGAAGTGAGTGCCGTAGTTCGCCCACAGCGCGCGGCCCTTCCACCCGGCATTGGGATCGTCGATGCGTCCGTCCATTCCGCGCGTATAGAATCCGAGCGGATACGGAACCCGCAGATACGTCCATTGCTTGGTCTGGGTGTTCAACGCCAGCAGAGCGTCCGAGTTCGATCCGTTCGCGAACGGCGTGTTCGCGCCAAGTCCCGAAATATTGAACCGGTCGACCCAGTTGTAATAGTGGAAATCCGACGGAATATCGGTGCCCCGCAACTTCGGCCCGTCGGTCTCATAGAGGGTCCAGCCTTCGCGGCACTGGCTGCCGTCGATCTTGGCGGGGCCATTCAGGTCTTTGCACTTGCGGACGTCGAAACTGGCCAAATGACTGCTCGCCGCCAGCGCCGTCCAAACGACGCCGTTGGTGTCAATGTCCACGCCGCGCGGATCGAGACCCGGCGACGGCACCTTGAAGATCTGCGTTTTGCAGCTTTCGGGCGGATTATCGCCGCGCTGCAGGCGGACCAGGAAGCCGGGATAAGTCTCGCTGATCCCCCAAACGGAATCGTCGACGGGGCTGGGAATGACCGAGTACATGCTGTAGCTGACTTGGGTATCCAGCTTGGGATCGAACGCCGCCTGGCCGGCGCGCGCCGCTCGGGCTGCCCCGGCCAGCGCCGGAGCGCCGCCGGTATCTCCGGCATACAATGCCGCATCTTCGCCGCCGCGGCCCGGACGCACGATGTTCCAGGGCTTGGTGATCTTTCCGTCGCCGTTGGTGTCGAGCACCTGGCCGCACCAGCCGGCCGCCTTCTGCTCGTCATGCGTCTGGTCGTACACCTTCGTGTCAATCCAGCCGAAGATGGGGCCGATGAGCTCGTTGAAATACAAAGTTTCGTCCGGATCATTGTCGAACTGCAGGTGGTGCGTGGAGAAGCACGTATCGATGAGAGTGAACTCCCGCGTTTTAGGGTCCCAATACGACGCCTGGCGGCCGCTCTGGCGGAGCGGAAACCATGCGGCATATTTGTTTGAGGGATCCGAACACCAGTCCGGATCCTTGTTGCTGCGGATCTTGGAAGTCATCCAGACGCGGCCGGTCTGGTCGATCATCGGATTGTGCGGGTCGGCCGGATCATACGGCGGGTTTGCCCACAGATGTTCGTTACCCCAGTGCAGCGACGGCCGGTTCGGCGGCGGGAACCGCGACGGCACTTTCGATTTATCTTCGCGAGTCGGAATATCGAGCGCAAACGTGCTGTTCTCCCGCGGGTCCATCGCCACCAGTTGCCCGTGGCCGGCGTTGACCGCGTACACGCGGCCGTAAGGATTGACCGTAGGGTGCTGTTTGTCGGTAGCGATTTCATCGTGCATGAACGAGTGGTCATCGCCCACGTCCCACAGCGTCACGACCACGTTGCGCTCGACGCCCTTGGGCCGCGACGGCGCCGGGGGCACCTCGCCCTTAGCGATTCGCGTGGTCCAATCAGCGTACGCTTTGACTGACGGATCCTTACCCTGCGTCGTCAGCACGCCATACATGGAATTGCCGCGAACCCCGGTGCCCAACCGCCACTCCCAGGCTTCCTCATGGGTTTTCAGCTCCGGTTTGGCGGCGAAGACGTGGTCGAGGTTGCGCGTCTCCGCATTGCCGAGCTGGTGGCAGAAGTTGCAGCCCGATTTGAGCTGGTAGACCCAATGCTCCTGATCGGTCATCGTCACGCCGATCCCGTTGCCCTTTGGACCGGTGCCGGGGAACATGTCTTTGGCCGGCGGCGCCAGCAGCGATAGCCAGTAATTCGCCGGATAGACCTTCGCGGCCTCTTGCGGCGTCTTTGCTGAAGCGGCCTTGAGCGTGATGGCTCGCGTTTCCGGCTTCATCGTGATGGGAGTGGAATCCACGAGACCGTACCCGCGCACCCAGACCTTGTAACTGGCGGACGGCAGTTCCGGCACCATGAAGCGGCCCCGATCGTCGGTCACCACGATCTTGATGAAATTGGTGGGCAGGTCTTTGGTCTCGGCAATCACCCACACGCCCGCTTCCGGTCCTTTTTCGCCCTGCACCGTTCCGGTGATATACCCGGAGGGGGCGCCGGCCTGCTGGGCGCGCGTCGGACGCACCGCGAACGTCCCGATCAAGCCGAGCACGCCCGCACCGACGACGGCGATCCGGGCCGTCCTGCTGGAAATCTTCATGGAACTCCTCCTCATCAACCGATGCTCATCATTGCCATATCAGTATCACGGAATGCTCCAGTATAAAAAGGCCCCTCGCGCGACGCAACAAGTGGACGCACGCCCGCCCTATGGAAATCCGCGTTCGCTCCATTCAGTGAACAGCAAAATTATACTATTTCCAGCATTCACGCGGTTCCGTGCGACTGGCCGTGGTAAAGTCCCACTTAGAATCGGTTTTCGCAATTAAGATGCGATACTGGCATTCGCGCAACCGGTTCCACGAGGGAGGGCCTGCATGAACTTCAGACGAATTCACACTGGATTCTGCCTCCTGGCGCTGGTATGCGCCGGCGGCAATGTCGCGCGGGGCGCGACTCACAAATGGAGGTTTTCGCCAACCATTAATGCGCCCTGGGCGCTGGAGAACGATCAGCAGGCGCTCGATACGTCCGCCGCAGCGGCGGGACTTTGCCGTTCCAACCCGTTCAACACCCTGTCTGCCTATGGGCCGCTCGGCAGCAATGTGGATGCGATTGTGGAGGATGCGCTGAACAACAGCGGTTTTTCGAACTTTGGCTGCACCACTGCGCAAAACGAAACCACCATCGCCGTCAATCCCACCAATCCGAAGAACCTCATTGCCGGCGCGAACGACTACCGGGTCTGCTGTGATTCCGACGGGCTCAATGACGGCACCGGGTGGGCCTATTATTCGTTCGATGGGGGCGCCACCTGGAAAAACGTGCAACTTCCCGGCCTGACGGCCGAAACCGGGGGCAGCGGAAATTTCAAGCTGGTAGATTCGGCAGGCGATCCGGTCGTCGCCTTCAGTCCCGACGGCATCGCGTACTACGCCAACATTGTGTTCAGCCGGACCTCATTTGCATCCGGGGTCGCCGTGAGCGTCTCCCGAGACGGCGGCAAGACCTGGAGCCGGCCGAACATGGTAACGTTTGTGAGCGCTGGAAATTTTTTCAATGACAAGGAGTGGCTCGCCGCCGGACCGAACGGCAGCGTGGTTGTAACCTGGACCTCATTCAGCCAGGGGCCTCACGGCGCCGGTTTCTTGTCTTCCACCATCGGCGGCGCGGTTTCGAGCGATTACGGGCACAGTTGGAACCAGCAGGGTTTTCCCATCTCCGACGCGGCTCACCCGTTCGACCAGGGCTCCCAAGTGCAGTTCGGCCCTGATAGCGCAATCTACGTGTCTTATGAAGGCGCATCGCCAACCACTGGCTACGCGACTGACGCGATGGTGATCGCGCGATCTATTGACGGCGGCAGGAGCTTCCAGAATATCGAACTCGCGCGGGTCTATGACGATCTCGATTGCTACCCGATCTTCGCCGGGCGCCAGACGCTGACCGACATGCATTTCCGTCTGAACAGCTACCCGGCCATGAGCGTCGACCCTGTGACCGGTCAGATTGCCCTCGTCTGGGCCGATGACGAGGGCGCCGGCAGTTGCGGCGGCGGGGGCTCCTCGTTTTCAGGGACAACCTCCAACCAGATCAAAATCATTCGCGGGTCATGGGCGAACATTGGCAGCGCCGCGCCCCAGACCATCACATCGTCTGCGCCCGATAAGGTGTTTCCCGGCGTGGCCGGCATCAACGGCCAGGTGGCCGTCACATATTACACGCGCGATTACGCGATTCGTTCCAAAGCCACAGTTTGTAATCTGATGACGAATTCCAACCCGTCCGCCATCCCGCCGGCACCCACGCCGCGCTCCGTGTGCCTGGATTATGCCTCCGAGACGAGCAGCGATGGTTTCAAAACCCAATCGCGCCTCTCGACGCAGAGTTCCAACCCTTTCATTCAGTTCGCCGACGGCTCGTTCATCGGGGACTACTCGCAGGTGGCGGTGGGAACCGACACCGTGTTTCATGCGGCCTGGACAGACTTCCGCGGCAACCCCGGGATCACGCCGGCCAATCAGGATGTGATGATCGCCACCGTGCCGTAAGGTTCCGGAGGGCTTCACCTGAGTTAGACTGGCTCTCAGGGATTACTGAATGCGCGCCCTCAGCGCTATTGCCTTGTTCGTTACCTCCAGCGCCTGGGGCCAGATGAATACCGCCGAAGTGGGTGGGCTGATTCAGGACGCTACCGGAGGCGCGCTGCCGGGCGTAACGGTCGTCCTGCAGCAGGCCGAGACCGGCCAACAGTTCACTACCACTTCCAACGCCATCGGTGAATATCTGTTGGCGCAGTTACCGCTCGGGGCATACTCTCTTACGGCAAGCGCGCTGAATTTTAAGCAAGCGGCTCTGGCACGCCTGGAACTCCACGCAGGCGACCGGCTGCGCCGCAACTTTGTCCTCGAGGTCGGCGATTCCACCGAGGTCGTGACCATCAATGCCGATGCCGCCGGCGTGCAACTGGAATCGGCCGAGATCCGCGATGTCGTCCCGCGCCGCGAAGTAAACGATCTGCCGCTGAAAGGCCGACAGTACCTCGATCTGGCAATGCTCAGCGAAGGCGTGGTGCGGCCGCCCGGCGGCACGCGCGGCGATGCCATGCAGCAGGCCGGCACGCTCGTCAACGTGCTCGGCCAGCGGAGCGGCCACAATCTTTATTTAGTCGATGGCGTAGCCGTTACCGATGAGCACTTCAATAACTCGGTGATAGCCCCGTCCCTGGACTCCATTCAGGAAGTCAGTATTCAAAAAACTTCCTATGCTCCGGAATTCGGCGGCAAATCCGGCGCAGTCATCAACGTGGTGACGCGGTCGGGTTCCAACACCCTGCATGGCAGCCTGTTCGAGTTCGTCCGCAACAGCGCATTCGACGCCAAAAATTTCTTCGATGCCGCCGCCGCGCCGATACCCCCGTTCCGGCAGAACCAGTTTGGCGCCAGCCTCGGCGGTCCGGTCATCAAGAATCGAACCTTCTTCTTCGTCAGCTACGAAGGCGAGCGGGTTCGCAAATCGCTGACCGAGACGGCTTCGGTCCCAACTGCCGCCATGCGCGCCGGAGATTTTTCCGGTCTGCCCGCGATCTACGATCCGGCCGGTGCGCCGCGATCGCCCTTCGCCCGGAACCGCGTTCCCACCGCACAACTGGATCCCGTCGCGACGGCGCTGCTTACCCGCATACCGCTGCCCAACTTACCCGGTATCGCCCAGAATCTGCTCTCGACTGAGCTGCAAAGCACGGGCGGCAACCAGGCAAGCGCCCGTATCGATCATCAGGTATCCCAGAAAGACACGACCTACTTCCGCGCCTCGCTATTCGATGTGCGCGAAGCCGACCCCTTCGGTTCCGGCGTCCTGCAGGAAAATCTGCTGCCCGGTTTTGGCCGCGGCCTGAGCACGCATTCATTGAACGGGGTCGCGGGGTGGACGCGCGCGTTCAATGCCGGCGTTGTGAACGAAGCACGCTTCGGTTTTTTGATCGTGGCGGGAGGACAGACGAGTCCCAATGCCGGCAATCCGTTCGCCGCACAAACCAGCCTCGCGGGCGTCACCGCCGACCGCCGCGACGCCGGCTACCCGCAGATCTCCTTCGGCGGTCAGTTCAATACCATGGGCGATCCGGCGCTATTCACCTTCCGCCACAACCGCGATTTCGAATGGTACGACAACCTCATCTGGCACAAGGGCCGGCACACGTTGAAGTTCGGCGCTTATACCATGCATTATGAACTGCGCACCGAGAATCCCAACGGTGCGCGGGGCATTTTCTCCTTCACGCCGCGCTGGACCTCGTCGGCAGCGGGCCTGGCCGACGGCAATGCCTTCGCCGACTTCCTTCTGGGTTATCCCACCACCGCCCAGGCCGGCCTCGGGCGCGCCGCCATCGACGGCACTACCAACTGGGCGCACTTCTATGCGCAGGACAGCTGGCAACTCACGCCGGCTCTCAAGATCGAAATCGGCATTCGCTACGAATATAACCAGAACATGACGGATGCGGCGAACCAGATCGCCGCCATCGATACGGGTGTGCCGGGCGGCCGATTTGTGATCGCCGGCAGCGGCCCAGGCCCGCTACTCTCCGATATTCCGATTCCGTATACCACTGCCGCGGCAGCCGGCTGGAGCAACAGCCTGCTGATTTCCCGACCCTTGCGCCTGGCCCCGCGGGCCGGCTTCGCCTGGCAACTTCCAGGCAGCCTCAAAACCGTGATCCGCGCCGGCTTCGGAATCTATCCGAATCAAGCGGCGTATAGTATCGTGACGAACCTCGCGCAGAACCTGCCGTTCTTCGTCACCAAGACGGTCAGCTCGAGCCCTACGCTTTTTCCTGTTTTTACGACCGAAAACGCGCTGGCCGGCCCTGCCGTCGGCAACGTAGGGGGCAACAATCTGGATCACAACTACCGCATCGAATACAACGAGGTGTGGAACTTCAACCTGGAGCGCGAACTTAGCCCGACCACGACAGTGACGTTTGCCTATATCGGCTCGCGCACAGTGCACGCCGACAGCGCCACGGTGTTGAATGTTCCCGCGCCCGGAGCCGGAGCCATCGCTCCGCGCCGGCCAATTCCGCAGCTCAGTCAAATCGCCGATATTCGCTGGAACGGATGGGCGGCCTACCACGCCCTGACCGTGGGTGCGAAACGCCGGCTCGCCAAAGGCCTTCTGTTCGACGCCAACTGGACGTGGTCGCATTCGATCGACGACGCCTCCGATCCCGGCGCCACCTTTAACGAGACCAATCTTCCGCAGAACGTTTACGACCTGGGGTTAGAAAAAGCCAGTTCCAGTTTCGATCACCGTCAGCGCGCCGTCGTGAGTTTCATCTATGAGCTCGCCGTGCCGCGGCACGCCGGCCGCTGGGTTACTGGCTTTTTGGGCCAGTGGCAGGCCGGCGGCAGTTTCACCGCGCAATCGGGCGCACCGTTTACTGTCAACCTGCCTGGCGACCAGGCCAATATCGGCGCCGGTCCCGCGCAGCGGCCCAACAGCACGGGTAATCCGAATGACGGCCCCAGGACTGCCGCGCAGTGGTTCAATACCTCGGCGTTCTCCTTGCCCGGGTTGTACACCTTCGGAACGGCGCCGCGCAATGCGGTGATTGGCCCCGGTCTCGAACAGTTCGATCTCTCGCTGCAGAAAACGATTCCCCTCAAGGAGCGCGCGCGCCTGCAGGTCCGCGCGGAAGCTTACAACCTGCTCAACCACCCGAATTTCAACATCCCCAACCGCATCGCGTTTACTCCCAATTTCGGCAGCATCTCGACTGCAATGGACTCGCGCCAGCTGCAGTTGGCGTTGAAGATCGCGTTCTGAAATCACCGAACGCAACATATCCACCTATAATGGGAGACCAGAATTCGCTCTTGAGAGGCACCATGACACGAGCCGCCGCCGCTACCATTTTGCTCGTCTGCGCGCCCGCATTCGCGCAGCGTCCTACGAATCCGGCGCTGATGATCCCGCAGAGCGCCCCCGAGCTCGACTACCATCCCGTGGCCGATCCGCTGGCGGTACCGGCCGGCGTCACCATGGGCGCGCCTGCCAGCGTGGCCTTTGATTCCAAGAGCCATCTCTGGCTGCTCAACCGCGGCCCTCAGCCCATCATGGAATTCGACCAGAACGAAAAATTCATCCGCTGGTTCGGCGAAGGATTGTTTACCCGCACGCACGGCCTCCGGCTCGATCCCGATGGCAACATCTGGGTAACGGATGTCGGTGGGCACATCGTGGTCAAGTTCAACCCGCAAGGACAGACACTGCTCACTCTGGGAGTCAAAGGCGAAGCCGGTGATTGGAACGGCGACTCGCATCGCCTGCGCGAACCCAACGACCTCGCTTTTGGCCGGGACGGCGACATCTTCATCGTGCAGGGCCACACTCCCGGCCGCGGCGATCCGCGCGTTTTGAAGTTTGATAAGAACGGCGCCTTCATCAAATCGTGGGGAGGCCACGGCACCGCGCCCGGGCAGTTTGACGTAGCGCACGGCGTCGCGATCGACGCCAAAGGGCAACTTTGGGTGGCGGACCGCGAGAACCAGCGCATTCAGATCTTCGATCAGGATGGCGGCTTCATCCGCGAGATCAAGTACGCCGGCTTGCCCTGCTCGTTCGAAATCGGCCCTCGCTACATCTACATGGTCAACGGTTTCGCGGGCCAGTTGCTCCGCCTCGATCTCGAAGGCAAGGTGCTCGCCGCTGTCGGGAAGCCCGGCAGAGAGCTTGGCGAGTTTGGCGAAGCCCATTTCGTCGCCGTGAGCCCCAAAGGTGAGATTTTCGTCGCGGATACCGTGAAACCCGCTCTTCACAAATTCGTGAAGAACTAGGCTCCTTTGGCACACCACGTGCCATCCTCGGCTCGGTTGCTCTGGAAGCACTTGCTTTTGCGGCGCGATGGGCCTCGTTTCATGTGGGCGCCGCAACACAGGTGGGTCTGAATTTCGACTTTTTCCAGGGCGCCAGCGTCGGAAACTTGCGATGCAGAGAGGAGTCTAATCCGGTATGCCGCGCGGATCTCTGTTCCTCCTGTTGGGTACGGTGGCTCTTGCTCAAGTGCCGCCGCGCGACCCAGACCCGTTCGACCGCGCCCTGCAAGCCATGCAACAGGCGCGTAGCCAGGGGAATCCCGCCGCAGCTGCGGCGCGCCGCGAGGAAGCCCGCCAGCTCCTCGATCAGATGCCCGCGGACTCACCCCAATGGCCCGGGCGCGTTCAAACCGTCGCGCAAATGTACCAGGGTTCCGGCCGCCACACCGAGGCCCGAGCCGTCCTTCAGGATGCCCTTGACCGCGCCGGCATCCTGCCGGAATGGTATCCCGCCCGTATCCAGCTCCTCGATGCACTTGCCGGCATGTGGCAGCAGGACGGCAATCTGCTCAAAGCGCTTGCATATCGCGAAAAGGCCATAGCCGCATTCGAAGCCGCTCCCCCGGGCGCCGCAGCGAAAACTCCTCAGCCGGGAGCCCCCGGCAACACCCTGTCTGTGCTCGTGGACGGGGCCAGAGCAACGTATTTCAACGGCTCTCGATTGTCGCGCGGCCGGCCCGTCTCGAGCAACAGCTACTACTTGTACCGACAGCTCGCGGGTTTGGACCGCCAACTGGGCCGCCTTGAAGACGCGTCCAAGGTCTTAGGGAAGCTGCGCGCGTTGATTAAGGACGATCCGGCGGCCCTCGCGAATTCCTACGAAGAGGAAGGCAATTTGGCGCAGGCCCGCGCGCTCCTTCAAAAGCAATTCGAGCAAGCGGCAGCCGATCCGAAGGCTCAAACCTGGGAAGTGGTCGGCCCACTCCAGACGATTGCCTCACTCGATGAGCGCGAGGACCGCTTCGCCGAAGCCGCGGCCGCTCTCGAGCAAGCCGCCGCGCGCCTCGATGCCTCCGCCCAGGCCGAAGCGCGCGATCAGGCCCTCAACGTGCGCCTCCGTCTCGCCAGCCTCCTCCATCGCTCCGGTCAGCAGGCGGCCGCGGATGAAATGTACCAAGCGCTGCTGAGTCAAAATGACAACCGCCAGCCCGCTCAGCAGGTCCAGGTGCCTGTGCAATACGCAAATTATCTGGCGCAGACCAATCGCGGGAATCAGGGCATCGCTCTGTTAAAAGACTACCTGGCGACGCATTCTGATCTGCCGCCGTGGCAGGCGACGAACCTTCTCCTCACGCTGGCGCAGGTCGCGCGGCAGTCCGGCCAGAGCGATCTAGCCGATCAATACCAGCGCGCGGCCGACGCCAAACAGCGATCCATTCAGCCGCCCCGGGAGCCGCTCATGCGGCAGGCCGTCGACGAGGAATTACAGAAGGCGCAAGCCGCCGCCAATCAGGGCAATCTGGACGACGCCGTGAACCTGGCGCTGGCCGCGATTGGCTCCGCCGCGCTCGCGCCTGATGGTGATCAGATCGCCTGGCGGATTCCCTCCATCGCCGGAGGTTTAGCCGGCAAACAGGCGCCGGAGAAGGGCGAACAGCTTTATCGCGCGCTGTTTCCTGCTTTGGAAGCGCGCAGCATCGACAACGTGGGCCCGCTCCAGCAAGCCTGGCAGCAGTACGCGCGGTTCCTGATGAACCGGAAAGAGCGCGCGGGAGACGCCGCGCTGGCCATCGACGGCTACCGCGAGAGTGTCATCGCTACCCATGGAGTCGATACCAACGCCATGATTCAGGTTCTCCAGCTTCGAATCGAGCTGGCCCGGGCCCAACAAACGCCGGAGCAAGCCGCGCGCGCCGCTGAAGATATGCTGGCGGTCGAAGAATCATTGAGCGGCAACAGCAGCGCTCCCTATCTGCAGGCCGCGCAGACCGCCGCTGAAGTCTTCCGTACGAGCGGCAAGACGGAGCAGGCCCTCGCCCTTTACCGTGAGATCGCCGCCATCGCGGACCGCGCTATTTCGCCCAACGATCCGCGCCGCGGATTCGTACGCATGAACGCCGCCATGGCCTTCGCCACAGCAGGCCAATTCGATGAAGCAGAGCGTCTCGCGGCGGAAGCCATCGCCGCTGGTGAAGCCATGCACCCGCCGCGGGCGGACACGTTCCGAAGCCAGGCCGGGCAGATCGAGCGCATGAAAACCGCCGCCCAATCCGGCGCCCCTCAACCCGGCGGGCCCGCCGTTATCAATCCAGCCGGGCGTGTCGTTACTCGGGGCGGCTGGTTTGAAACCGCTGTCCCGGCGCCCGCGCCGCACCCCTGACGCGCTTGCGCCGCCGGTTGCAGTAAGCTGGTTTACATGCGCGCCATCCGGCTCCGGTATGCCTTTCCGGTCTTTCTTATTGCATTCGCGGCATTCGCCCCGGCGGAAGTCCCGGGCCGCCAGCAGCTTGAAAACGCCGCCGAGCTGCATAACGAAATCCAGGTCGCGCCCGGGACCGAATCGGCCGTTCAGCAATTCTTCCCATCATTCCTGGACTACCAGGATCTCATCATGTTTCATCCGAAGTTCGGGTATTACGGAAGCGGCCGAGTCAGCTTCTCCGCCGATTACCAGACCTTCCCTATCGTGCTCTCCCCATACTTCGGACAAATGATCGCGGATCAGATCTTCCGGATGTGGCAAGGCATGCGGCAGGCCGGCACGCTTGCCGCCAGCGACCGCTTCACGATCGCCGAGTTCGGCGCGGGCGACGGCGCGTTGGCGGAGCAGATCCTGAATTATCTCGGAAAACAAAGCAAAGCCGATGCGCACTGGCGCGAATTCGCGGAGCAAGTCCTATACGTCTGCTACGATCGTTCGCCGGCGCTAAGCCAAGCGCAGCGCAAACGCAATTCCCGCTTCGGAAACCGCTTCGAAGCCCGCGAGGCTGACGCTACCGATCCGGTTGCCACCATCGCCCCCGGCAGTCTGAAAGGCGTTGTCCTGTCGAACGAATTGCCCGACGCATTCAGCGTTCACAAGGTGATTCTTTCGGCCAATGGCGCTGCCGAAGTGGCGTATGTTGTCCCTTCCTATGCGGCCAAGAGCTGGAACACGGTGAAGAAGTCAGTGCCGCCCGCCATAGTCGAACAGGTCGAGGCGGCAAACAGCGCCGTCCGGAATAAATTTTTCGCCGCCGCGAAAAACGACGACGTGTACCTGAGCCGCGCCACGTTCGTCGCCTTGCTCGAATCACTGGTCACCACCAAAGCGTATGAGGCTTCGGTCCAGCCGCTCGAATTTCACGAGATCTACGTTCCTGCGCGCGCCATTCCCGAGTTGGCCGGCCATATTCAACGCTATTCTCACCTCTACGCCGACGAATTGGCGAAGAACAATCGGGGAGTCGTCACCTATATCAATCTCGGTGAAGAAAAATTTGTGCAGGGTGCGGGGCGCATCCTCGGCGCCGGTTACGTGATGACGATTGATTATGGCGGCAACTGGGACGGCACTCTCACTCAGGACCGCGCGCACCTCCGCACCTACGGCCCCGCCCATCAGGCCGAGAACGATCATATCGAGCCCTTCGACATCGACGGCGACGGCCAGCCGCAGGAGCGCGACACTTCCGACCCCTATCGCGGCCCCACTCTGAACGACATCACCACCGACGTCAACTTCAGCCTGATGGAAGCCGAAGGCCGCCTGGCCGGGCTGACGACCGCTTACTACGGTAAGCAGAAGGCGCTCGCCACCGGCAGCGCCGCCTCCATTGATGTGCTCCCCGCCGCGCGCCAGGGCAACGACTCGTTGACGAACGAGTATCAATCCTGGCTCAAGGATTTCAAAACCGGCGACAGCTTCAAATTAATGGTGCAACAGAAGGCCAACACCGACCCGTCCTACAAATACCCCGACACCGACCCCGAGCCGCTGGTCTTGAACGAGAACGACTTGACCGCCGCGCAGAAACAAATCGCCGCAACCATCGAACACGCCCTCGCCCAGTAACTCCGGCAGAAGCGTGCGGGCAGCCCCTCTTTAGCGCCGAAAAGATCGTCTTTTTACGGAACTTTTTCGTAACTTCGTCGTCTATACGGCGAGGAGAGACGGATTCCCATGCCGGAAACGTTGATTCACCTGGAGAGTGTCGACAAGATCTTTGTTACAGACGACGTCGAGACTCACGCGCTTTCAAACATCGAGCTCGACGTCAATCGGGGCGATTATATTTCGATCGCAGGCCCCTCGGGCTGCGGTAAATCGACCTTACTGGCCATTCTCGGTCTCCTTGATACACCCTCGAACGGCACCTATGTCTTGAATGGCCGGCCCGTCGAGCGCCTCCGGATGAGCGAGCGCGCCCGCATCCGCAACCGGGAGATTGGTTTCATTTTCCAGGCCTTCAACCTGATCGGCGATCTCACGGTCTACGAGAACGTCGAACTGCCGCTCACCTACCGCGGCATGCCCTCCTCGGAGCGTAAAAAGCGCACCAAGGAAGCCCTCGAGCGCGTCGGGATGTCGCACCGCACGAAACATTACCCTTCGCAGCTTTCCGGAGGCCAGCAGCAGCGTGTGGCCGTAGCCCGCGCGCTAGCCGGCGACCCGTCGATTCTGCTCGCCGACGAGCCTACCGGCAACCTCGATTCGGCGAACGGCCAGGCCGTGATGGATCTCCTCAAGGAGCTGCATCGAAACGGGGCTACCATCTGCATGGTCACGCACGACCAGCGGTACGCAGCCCACGCCGACCGTTCCGTTCACCTGTTTGACGGCAAAGTCGTCGAAAGCAATACCGCAGCCGCGTAATACCGCCGATGCTCGAACGGCGCCTCCGGACCGTTTGCTATAATCCCCTTCCATCAGAGCTGAAATGGGGCTCGGTGACCAGCTGGGGCAGTACAAAATCGAATCGCTTCTCGGCGAGGGAGGCATGGGCGTCGTGTATCGCGCCCTCGACACGCGCCTCAACCGTCCGGTCGCGATAAAGTTCCTCTCCACCGATCTGGTTGACGCCGCGGCCCGGCGCCGCTTTCAACGCGAGGCCGAAATGGCCTCCGCCCTGAACCATCCGCACATCCTGACCATATACGATGCCGGCGAGTTTGAAGGCCGCCAGTATCTGGTGATGGAGTTCGTGGACGGAGCTACCCTCAAAACGTGGGTTCGCGCCGAAAAGCGCACTGGGCGTCAAATCGCGGAATTGCTGGTAGGGGTGGCGGATGGGCTGGCCGCCGCTCACGCGGCGGGAATTCTACACCGGGACGTGAAGCCGGAAAATATTCTGGTTGCAAAGAACGGCTACGCAAAGCTTGCCGATTTCGGCCTTGCAAAACTCTTCGAAGGGAACTCGGAGAACGAGGACACCCGCACGCTTACGCTCGAGGGCACCAAGCCTGGTGTGGTGATGGGCACCGTCGCCTATATGTCCCCCGAGCAGGCCGCCGGGCGCCCCGTCGATGGGCGCAGCGATGTTTTCGCTTTCGGCATCGTGCTTCATGAACTGCTCGCCGGGCAGCGCCCGTTTCGCGGCGGCTCCGATCTTGAGGTCCTGCAGGCCATCCTGCATGGCGAGCCCGCGCGACTCGGCACGGAAATCCCCGCCGCCTTGCGGCTCGTGGTGGAGAAGGCCCTGGAAAAGGACCCGGCGGATCGCTACCAAAGTATGCGCGAGATGGCCGTGGATCTGCGCCGGTTCGCGCGCCAGACAGGCGAGTTGTCCACCGCCGTGCCGCCGCGCGCTGTTTCGGCCCGACGATGGCCGTTTGCCACCGCCATTTCTGCTCTCGCTTTGGTGTTTGGGCTGGCTGCCGGCCGTTGGCTATGGCATAGCCCAGTTCCCGCCCCTGCCAACGTCCAGTTTCAGCGAATTACCGATCTCATCGGCATCGAGGAATCTCCCGCGGTTTCGCCGGACGGAAAGACCGTAGCGTTCGTCGCTCAAGCGGGCGGCTGGCGCCAGATCTGGATTCGCCTCCTTGCGGGAGGCACGCCGCTTCAAATTACACACGATCCCGCCGATCACGAGGAGCCGCGCTGGGCCCCCGACTCCAGTTCGCTCATCTATTTCTCTCCGGCGGGGCCTGCCGCCGGCGATGGCACCATCTGGGAAATTTCGGCCTTGGGCGGAACTCCACGCCGGATCACCGCGGCCGTTACAGGCGGCGACATCAACCACGAGGGACGCATCGCCGCATTTCAGTCGCGCGGGGCAGATGTCGAGCTGGTCGAACTTGCCCGCGACGGCTCCAACCCACGTCGCATCGCGAGCCTCCATGGCAATTATGATCGGCCGCGCTGGTCTCCTGATGGCCGCTGGATCGCCTTTCACCACGGCCTGGAAGACGTGTTCAATGACACGATCGACGTTGTCTCGGCCTCCGGCGCCGCGCCCCGGGAAATTGCCCGCGCCGACAGCATGCGCGGCCTGAGCTGGCTGCCCGACAGTTCCGGCTTGGTGTACTCTTCCTCAGCGGGCAGCACCATTTTGTACCCGCCCGTTTACAACCTGAGATGGGTGCGCCGCGAAGGCGGCGGCGAACAGCAGCTTACTTTCGGTGATGCTTCCTATATAGAGCCGGATGCCGCCGCCGGCGGTAAACTGGCAGCCAGCCGGATTCGCGTCCAGTCCGACGTGTGGCGCTACCCCGTTACCGGCACACCTGCTGAGAACGCTCGAAACGGTACTCGCATAACCCGCCAGACCGGCCAGGCACAGACTCCATCCGTGAGCCCCGACGGCCGGGAAGTGGTCTACCTCTCCGATAGCGGCGGTCACGGCAACCTCTGGGTGGCGAAAACCGACGGCACGGCCGTGCGCCAAATTACCTTCGAGCGCGATCCATCGACTGTCATCGGAGTACCGATCTGGTCACCGGGCGGAGACCGCATCGTCTTCATCCTGACGCGCCACGGAAAAACCGGTGAGTGGCTGGTCAGTCCTGACGGCAGCGGGGTTCATCAGTTGGTGGAGCACGGCAGCGGCGCTCTGTGGTCTCCGGATGGTCGCTGGTTGTATTACGCAACCGGCCAATGTATTGAAAAAGTTCGCTCGGAAGGAGGCTCTGCCGTTCGGGTCCTGTGCCACATCCTTCCGTTGCCTCTGGGCCTCGCCAGCAACGGCACACTCTTTTTTGCCGATATTCTTTATTCCGGCTGGGATCTCCACCGTGCACAGCCTGAATCGGGCCCTGCTCAGGCTATGCAGCTGATTCCGGCCACGCGTATCCCAGTCGATCGCACGTTATGGCAGATGGTCTTGTCCCCCGACGATCAATGGCTGGCCGCCCCGCTGATCGACCACGGAACAACGAATCTGTGGGCAATGCCGGCCGGCGGCGGGCCTCTCCGCCAGCTCACGGATTTTGGGGATCGTTCCACCGCCATCATGCGGCGGATTTCCTGGGCGCCCGACGGGAAATCGATCTACGCCGCGTTAGCCGACACCGATGCCGACATCGTAATCCTCGATGGAATCCTGCCCGCGCCGGGCGCGCCGTAAATTGCTCTACTTGCCGACCAAGTGCGGCACGTCCCGGTTGTTCTCGGGGCAGATGAACTCCCAGATCCGCTCAGCCGGCGCGAGCTCGGACATGCGCTTGAAGGTCCACGGCTTGGCGAGAATTCCCGGATCCTCCACCGTAATCACCGTCTCCAAATGCCCCATATCAATGCGCCGGTAGCGTTCGATGATATGCAGTTTGTCGGTGTGCGGGTGCTGTTCCTGATCCAGATAGGCACGGTCGTCGAACGCGGTTCGATCCACCACCAGCGTGTCCCCTTCCCAGTGCCCGACGTTATCCCCATACCACTGCGGGTTCGGATCGGCCGGATGACCGCGCCCATCCAGGTAGATCTGGAAAAAACCGGGGCTGTCGTCGTCGGAGATTTCTACCATCAGCTGCCGGCCTTGCACGAACTCGTAAATCGGCCCGCGGCGCAGAATGGCCGAGGGGAGACAGTGCGCCTGCGGATTCTCCTTGCGCAGGTTATCCGTGCGTTCCTTCATCACCTGCTCGGCCCACGGCGTGAATTCCGGCTTTCCCGGATCTACGGTCATGGGGGTCCACCACACACCGGACAGATCCGGCTTCCCTTCAATTCGCGGCGCGGGTCCGGCCGGAGGATTGTGCCTCTTCAGATCGGCTGCCGCGCCGAACCGGTCCTCGCCCAGAGTGTTCAGCTGCGTGGTGTCCTCCAGGTGAATCTCCAGATCCAGGGTTTTGGCCGTCTGCACCGTCACGTCCTTGCGCGAATACGGCTTCAGCGCCGGCACGTTCACCGAGACTTCATAGGTGCCCGGCGCCAGATCCGGGATCTGGTATTTGCCCTGCGCAGACGTTGTCGCCTTCGCCGTCGCGCCGCTCTGGATATTCTTGACCTGGACCGCCGTCCCCGCCACCACAATGCCGTTCGAATCAATGACGGTGCCGGCGATGGCTCCCCGATCGCCCGCCGCAAACCCAGTACCCAAGCACAGAATCAGCCCGCACACACCGGCAGCAATACGCATATGCGCAGTATACACTGAGCTGCCGGACGCGCCATCGGCGGCACTCACCCCGACGCCCGCATCGCTTTCGCGCTCGGCTGCGCATGCCCGAGCACCGCGTGCGGCTTGTACGGCTTTTCCACCGCCGCGATGTCTTCCGCGCTCAGCTTCAAATCCGCCGCCGCGATCAGCTCCTTCAACTGCTGAGGTTTGGTCGCGCCGATGATCGGCGACGTGATTCCCGGCGCCTGCAGCACCCAAGCCAGCGCCACCTGCGCCGGCGTCACGCCGCGGTTTTTGGCAACGTCCGCCACCGCGTCCGCCACCTGGAAATCGTCCTCGCTGTAGTACATGTCCTTGGCGAAGGTATCGACTTCGGAACGAGTCGTGCTGCCGCCTTCGCGCCGCCGCGTACCCGTCAGGAACCCGCGCGCCAGAGGGCTCCACGGGATCAGCGCCACTCCCTGGTCGAGACAAAGCGGAATCATCTCGCGTTCTTCTTCGCGGTATACCAGGTTGTAGTGGTTTTGCATCGCCACGAACCGGTGCCAGCCGTGTTCCCGGGCCGTGTACAAAGCCTTCGAGAACTGCCAGGCCGCCATGCTGCTCGCGCCGAGATACCGCACCTTGCCGGCCCGCACCAGCGAATCCAGCGCATCCAGCGTTTCTTCGATCGGCGTCCCCGGATCCCACCGGTGAATCTGGTATAGATCGATGAAATCCATTCCCAGCCGCCGCAGCGAATTCTCGCAGCCCTCGATGATGTGCTTCCGGCTCAGGCCGCGCTTATTCGGGCTGTGCCCCATCACTCCCTGGACCTTGGTGGCCAGCACGATCTCATCCCGCGAGGCCATCTCCCTCAGATACGCTCCCGTGATCTCTTCGCTCTGGCCGGCCGAATAAACGTCGGCCGTATCGAAGAAATTGATTCCCGCTTCCAGCGCGATCGAGAAGTGCTCCCGTGCCGCTTTTTTATCGACGTGCCATCCTTTCGTTCCCAACGCCCAGTCGGGCAGTTTGCCGCCCCCGTAACTCATGCATCCGAGGCAGATCCGAGATACTGTGATTCCAGTGTTGCCGAGTTTCGTGAATTGCATAAGCTTGCCGGTCCATGACCGAAACTATGTTGGTACCACCGAACCACGCGCCTAAGCAAGCGCCCCCGCGCCGGCCCGTAACCGGCGCCACGTTATAGTGAGTCCATGGTTCTTCCCGGTCTCCTCGAGCTCGAAGCGGCCGCCGAACTGGTTCACCGGATCATTCCGCCCACGCCCCAGATTCGTTGGCCGCTGCTTTGCGCGCGCACCGGCGCCGAGGTTTTCGTCAAGCACGAGAACCACAGCCCCGTAGGAGCATTCAAAATCCGGGGCGGCATCGTTTATATGGATGCGCTCCGCCGCCGTGAACCCGGCCTTCGCGGCGTCATCGCCGCCACCCGCGGGAATCACGGGCAGAGCATCGCCTGCGCCGCCGGCGGCGCCGGCTTGCGCGCCGTGATTGTAGTTCCGCGCGGCAACAGCCGCGAAAAGAATGCGGCCATGCGCGCTCTCGGCGCGGAACTGATCGAGCACGGCAGTGATTTTCAGGAAGCCTACGAATACTCCGCGCGGCTCGCTGAATCATTGCGCCTGCATTTCGTGCGCTCGTTCGAACCCGCCTTGGTGGCCGGTGTCGCCGGCTACGCGCTCGAATTATTCCGCGGCGTCCCCGATCTCCACTCGGTCTACGTCCCCATCGGTATGGGATCGGGCATTTGTGGAACCATCGCCGCCCGCGACGCGCTCGGCCTGAAAACCGAAGTGGTGGGAGTCGTCGCCGCCGGCGCGCCGGCCTACGCCCGGTCCTTCGCCGCCGGCCGCCCGGTTTCCACCGCAACCGCCGATACTCTCGCCGACGGCATAGCCTGCCGGGTGCCCGATCCTGAGGCGCTCGAAATTATTCTACGCGGCGCGGCCCGCATCGTGACCGTAACCGACGAAGAGATCTCGGCGGCTATCTGCCACCTGTTCACCGATACACACAACCTCGCCGAAGGCGCCGGCGCCGCCGCCCTCGCCGCCCTCCTGCAGGAGCGCAGCGCCATGCACGGCCGCCGCGTGGCCGTGATTCTTACCGGCGGCAACATCGATCGCGACGTCTTCGCCCGTGTGCTTTTGCACGGCCCTGTCCGAGAGATGGAAAGGGGCGCCTGAGCCCCACAGGGGAACTAAAACGCCGCCGTTTGCGTATTCCTCAAATCGAGGACACCCATGCGCCCTACGCTACTGGTTCCGTTGGCTCTGGCCGGCCTGCTCGGGGTCACCGGCTGCTATATCGATGAATTCGGCGGATTCGGCCGGTTTACCAGGGATTTCCATTACAGTTACGCCCTGAAACCCGATGGACGCCTTTCCATCGAGGGTTTCAACGGCTCCATCGATGTTGCCGGCTGGGACCAGAACATGGTCGACATTACCGGCACCAAGTACGCCCCCAGCCAGGATGCCGCCGAAGCCCTCAAAATCGAAATCGACACCACCCCGGACTCGCTCTCGGTCCGGGCGGTACGGCCCGCGGAACTGCACGGAAATCGCGGCGCTCGCTTTTCGGTGAAAATGCCCCGCCGCGCCGTCCTCGATCTCCTCCGCACCAGCAATGGCCAGATTCACGTCACCGATGGCGCCGGCCCCGCCCGCTTCCGTACCTCCAACGGCTCGGTCCGGGTGGAGGGCTTCTCCGGCCGGCTCGACGCGCAAACCTCCAACGGCGCCGTCGAGTTGACCGACGTCACCGGTGAGGTCACGGTCCGTACTTCCAACGGCCATATCCACACCGACAACCTCAAGGGATCGCTCGAAGCGCACACTTCAAACGGCACCATTACCGCCGGGCTGGCCGACGCCGGAGATCGCCCGTTGCGCCTCGAAAGCTCCAACGGCGCCGTGGATCTCACGCTTCCCTCCAAATTCAATAACGACGTGCGCGTTTCCACCACCAACGGTCACATCACTCTGCACCTGCAGCCCGGCCTGAACGCGCGCGTACTGGCCCGCACCAACAACGCCTCAGTGACCTCCGATTTCGAGGTGCGGCAAAGCGAGATCCGCCGCAACCGAATGGATGGCGTGATCGGCTACGGCGGCCCGCTGCTCGATTTAACCACCTCGAACGCCGGTATCCGTCTGGCGAGGATGTAATCAGGGTTTCGGCGCGCGAATCGCCTCGGCGATCTCGGAGGCACGCTCCCGCGCCGCATGCATGAAGCTTTCGTTCTTGATGATGCGATCCAGCATCGGCAGGTATTGCTCGGCTCCCACAATCCGTTTCTTGTCCATCGAAATCTGCAGCTGAATCAACGCGTTTAATATGCCCAGCTTGTCGTATTTCACGGTTCGCTCCAGCTCGATTTCGCGTTGCGCCGATTCCGACATTCGCTCGAACCAGTCTTGTAGCGCCTGCGCCGATGCATCCTGCGAATAGTTAAACTTCACCTCGCTCTTGTTCGCGCCGTCGTCCCAGCGAAACGTCTTAGCCCCCATGAAAGCAACTTTCACCGGGGCTTCCAGCGGATGATTGAAGTGCCCGAGTTTCTCCGCGAGCCCGAACACTTCTTCGGTCTCCGGCTCCTTGAGGCGGAACTTGAGCGGATTGTCTTCCGCCGGAGCTTCCCGGTACTCGACCGCGCCCGCTTTATCGACCGTGATTTCCACGTAATCCGGTTTGCTGCCCGGAAACGACTTCGAGTAGAACAGCCGCGGTCCATCGCCGGCAAACAGCGGCGCGGCCAGCAAAACCAGAAGCGCGAACTTCATACCGACACCCGCATTCGGTGATGTGTCGCATGGCAGACCGCTACCGCCAGCGCGTCATTTGCATCTTCGGATGCGATCTCTTCCCGCAACCGCAGAAGCGACCGCACCATCAGCTGCACCTGGCTTTTTTCCGCGCGTCCATAGCCCACCACGCTGCTCTTCACTTCCAGCGGCGAGTAATCTCCGAGTTCCAGGCCGGCTTCCGCGATCGCCAGTAGGGCCACGCCGCGCACCTGTGCCAGCTTCAGCGCTGTTTTCACGTTCGCGGAATAAAAAACTTCTTCCACCGCCGCCGCATCGGGCGCGTGCTCCCGAATCAGCCGCCGCAGTCCTTCGGCAATGGTCAGCAGCCGCTTCTCGAACGGCGTTTTGGGATCGGTGCGGATCACGCCCGCCGCTATCAGCCGATGGTCGACGCCATCGCTCTCGATCACACCATAGCCGGTGCGCTCCGAGCCGCAATCGATGCCCAGAACACGCACGCTTAAGCCAGCGCCTCCAACTCCTTTTCGTCAATGTCGAAGTTGGAATATACGTTCTGCACGTCCTCGTGCTCTTCCAGAGCTTCGCTCAGCTTTAGCATCCCGCTGGCGTTCTTGCCTTCCAGCTTGATCAGGTTTTTCGGCACAAATGCAATGCTCGCGTCTTCGTGCGGAAGCCCGTTGGCTTCCAGCGCCTTGAGCACCGATTCGTGCGCTTCCGGCGGGGAGAGCACTTCCCACCGGTCGCCGTCGTTGCGGAGGTCGTCGGCGCCCGCGTCCAGCACGATGCCCATCAGCTGATCCTCGCTGGCTTTATCCCCGGGCACGAAAATCTGGCTCTTGCGTTCGAACATCCACCCAACGCTGCCTTGCTCGCCCATGTTCCCGCCGTTCTTCGAAAACACGTGCCGGATCTCGCTCACCGTCCGGTTGCGGTTGTCGGTCGCCACGTTCACCAGCACCGCCGCCCCTCCCGGCCCGTACCCTTCGAACATGACTTCTTCGATCTGCCCGCCTTCCAGCTCGCCTGTGCCCCGCATGACCGCCTTCTTGATGTTGTCCGACGGCATACTGACGGCTTTGGCGGCCAGGATCGCGGTGCGCAGGCGCGGATTCCCGTCCGGATCGCCGCCCGCGCGGGCGGCAATGGTAATTTCTTTAATCAGGCGCGTGAACATTTTTCCGCGCTTGGCGTCCAGAGCCGCCTTTTTGTGCTTAATGGTGGCCCATTTGGAATGGCCTGACATAGTAAACCTCTTCGGTAGGTGTGGCCTCAGCGGCCAGCAATCGATGATGTTATGAAATCAACGCCTTGAGCATAGCAGAATGAACCAGTTGGCTCAAGCTGAGACCGGAGACGAAAGGCCGGCGCCGCGCTGCGATTGAGCACGCCCATGCCGGCCCTGCGTGCGAGCCGCGTGGACCCGATTAACGCCCTGCGCTATGAATAACGCGAGTCCAGGCCGCGGCCCGCCCGCGCGTGCTAGCATTGGGTACGTATGTGGCTCCTCAAAGGCATACTGGCCTTTGCCTTGATTGAAGCTGCGATCCTCGCCTCGGTCGGCATCATCCTTCTGATGCAACCGCGCTAGTTTTTCGCGACAAACCGCCGCGCGTTTGACGCCACCCCCCGCGTATTGTAGGCTTGCGCTAGTGATCCCAGGCAACCCGCCGAACCTCTGGCACCGCTGGCTGCGTCAGCCGCAAAAACTCTGGGTTCGCAGAGCCCTCTTCCAGGTTCACTTGTGGAGCGGCCTCGCCGTCGGCCTCTATATCTTCATGATCAGCGTCACCGGCAGCGTGCTCGTTTATCGCAACGAGCTGTACCGCGCCGCCACTCCCCCGCCCCTGGTTCTTCAAGGTTCCGGGCCGCGCCTCACCGACTCCCAGCTCACGGTTGCCGTCGGCCGGCTCTATCCCGGCTACCGCGTCGAGCGCATCATCCACCTCGTCACCGGCGACGCCGTGGATATCTGGCTGCGCCAGGGCGCCTCCGAAAAAAAACGCCTCTTCGATCCCTGGACCGCTCGCGACCTCGGTGACTCGGTCCCCTTCGGCATCTGGCTCGTCTCCAAGCTCCTCGATCTCCACGACAATCTCCTTGCCGGCTCCGCCGGCCGCGAAGTCAATGGCATCGGCGCGGTCGCCGTCATCCTGCTTGCCGTTACCGGCTTCGTCATCTGGTGGCCCGGCAGCAAAACCTGGCGCCGCAGCCTCATCCTGCCCCGCCGCCTGGGCTGGAAACGCGCCGTCTGGCATTTGCACAGCATGGTTGGCTTTTGGACCCTCGCCTTCACCCTCGTCTTCGGCTTCAGCGGCATCTATCTCGCCTTTCCCGATGTCTTCCAGGATGTCGCCGACAAGCTTGAGCCGCCCACTCCTGCCAACGCCGGCCTGCGCATTGGCGACCGCATCATTTACTGGCTCGCCTACCTTCACTTCGGCCGCATCTGCGGCATCGGCATTCCCTGCAAAGGCCCCGGCTTCTGCGACCAGGCCACCAAGGCTTCCTGGGCCCTGTTCGGAATCGCCCCCGCCGTCATGTTCGTCACCGGCGCTATCCTCTGGTGGAACCGCGTCCTGCGCCCGCGTCTCGTCCGCGCCCGCCGCGATTCTTCTGCTGCCCTCGCCTCCTGATTCCCCCGCGTGATCCCGGATATACTCCGGGTATGCTGTCCCGCAGCGCCCTCGCGTTTCTGATCTGCTCCGCCGCGTTGACCGCGCAGAACCCGCTCTATCCCGGCATCCCCCCATTCCTCGCCTTCGATGCTCCCGTCGTCGCGCTCGAACACGTCCGCCTCATCGACGGCACCGGCGCCTCCGCGCGCGAAGACCAGACCATCCTCATCGCGGCCGGCAAAATCCGCGCCGCCGGTCCCGCCGCCCAGGTCGTCATTCCCGAAAACGCGCGTCGGCTCGATCTCACCCATCAGACCGTCATCCCCGGCCTCGTCGGTATGCACGAGCATCTCTTCTACCCTTCTGGCGGCGGCGTTGCCATTTACACCGAGCACGCGTTCAGCTTTCCCCGCCTGTATCTCGCCGCCGGCGTCACCACCGCGCGCACCGCCGGCACGCTCGAGCCCCACACCGACCTCAACATCAAGAAGTTGATCGATGACGGCCGCATGCCGGGTCCCAAGCTGCTCATCACCGCCGGCTATCTCGAAGGCAAAGGCATGTTCACCCCGCAGATGACCGAGGTTGATACGCCCGCCGAGGCCCGCCGCTTTGTCGAATATTATGCCGCTCTTGGCGCCCATTCCTTCAAGGCCTACATGAATATTTCGCGAGCCGCTCTCGGCGCCGCCATCCAGACCGCGCACGAACACCACCTCACCCTCACGGGCCACCTGTGTTCCGTCACTTTTCGCGAAGCCGCCGCGCTCGGCATCGATAACCTCGAGCACGGCTTAATCGAAGACACCGATTTCGTTGCCGACAAACAGCCCGATGTCTGCCCCGCCACCCAGGCGCAAACCTTTCGCCAGCTCGATATCGCGGGTGACTCCGTGCGCCAGACGATTCAAACGTTGGTGCAGCACAAAGTCGCCATCACCTCGACCCTCGCCGTCTTCGAGCGCAACCCGATTATCCAGAAACGTTTCCTTGACGTCCTCGCGCCCGGCACGGCGCTCAACTACATGACCATGCGCGCGCGCGGCCCCGCGCCGACTGCCGAGCTAAGTCTGGAAATCCGCAAGGAGCTGGCGTTCGAGCATGCCTTCGTCCAGGCCGGCGGCCTCTTGACAGCGGGCGCCGATCCCACCGGTAACGGCAGCGCCCTGGCCGGCTATGCCGACCAGCGCAATATCGAGATTCTCGTCGAAGGCGGCTTCCAACCCGAGCAGGCCATCCGCATCGCCACCCTCAACGGCGCCGAGCAGCTCGGCCTGGCCGCGAGCATTGGTTCCATTGCTTCCGGCAAGCAAGCCGACCTCGTCGTCCTCGACGGCAACCCGGTCGCCCGCATCGCCGACATCGAAAACGTCAAGCTCGTCTTCAAAGACGGCGTCGCTTACGATCCCGCAAAACTGATCGATTCCATCCGCGGCCACGTCGGCCTCCATTAGCGCGGCACGACACCGGCCCGAGCTTCAACTCAATTGATCCGCGGCCTGGATCAGCGCGCGAATGTACCCGTAACAGAATGCGAAAGACTGCAGCCCCTTCGCATCATCGGCCGCCTCGGGAACGTGGTCGGGCATTAACATCCCCGAATAGCCTACCTCCTGATACACCTTTATGGCTTTGACGAAATCGATGTCTCCCTCGTCCGGAAATACCTCGACGAAATCGTCGCGATGCCCGCGAATATTCCTGAAATGCACGTTGAAAATCTTCTGCCGGGAACCGAAATACCGGATCACGTCATAGATCTCCGCGCCCGGATTCCCCAGCATCTCCGAAACCGTGCCCTGGCAGAAGTTCAGCCCATGATACGGATTTTCCTTGATGGAGACGAAGCGTTTCAGACCATCCACCGTCCCCAGAACCCGCGTCACCCCTTGATATCCCTCCGGCGGTACACCCGGATCATGCGGATGGCACGCCATCCGAATCTTGTACTCCTCGGCGACCGGAATGACGCGGTCCAGGAAATACGTGATCCGCTCCCAGGCCGCGTCCGCATCGATTTTACCGGCCCGCGTCAGCTCGGAACTCGGTTTCGCCTCCTTCAGCCGCCACGTGCTGTACATCGCGTCCCCGCGCCCCGGGCTCCGTCCCGTCCGCAGCACGCCCAGAATACTCATGTTGTACTTAATCGAAGGAATTCCCGCCGCCGCGCAATTACGAATCAAGGTCTGCAATGATTCGATATCCCGGTCGCGCTCCGGGCTCTGCGCGAGCATGATGGCCGGATGCTGTTCGCGGTCGATGTGGCTCGATTCCAGAAACGGCGGTGCGATGCAATCCACGCTGATCCCGTTCCGCTCTCCCAGTTCGCGAAGCCGTTTGAGTTCATCCACGGTTGCGTAGAGCCGGCCATCCGCAATTTCCGGATAGCCGCACACGTTGCGTACGCCGTACCGCGCGAAATACCGGAAATGTTTCTCATTGCTCGGCGCGCTTTGGCAGCCGAGCTTCATCAGCGCGCGTTGCGCCGGCGCCGCCCCGGCGCGGTCCGGCAGCGCTCCGCCCAGCGCGGTAACGGCTGCGGAGGTCGAGAAAAACTCTCTTCGATTCATAACAGGCTCTGCCTGGCTATTCCTACCATCTCCGATCACCGCCGTCAATCGGGTGCCGGCTAGGCCGTTCCCGCGCTGGCATGCCGCTCCGCGATAATGCGGAGCGCTTCGTCCCATCGCGCCTGCCGCATATTTTGGCGCAGCCGCTCCCAATGCACCCGCCCGTACGCGATCTTCGTCTGCTTGTCCGTGAGCTCGATTTCACGCGCCCAGAAGCGCCGCTGAAACTCCTCGTACGGCGGCGCCGCTTGGCTCCAGTCGACCGGCTGTCCGGCCGATCCCAGAAACAGGAACGCCATCGCGTAGAACATGTGCGCCGCCTGCCGCGCCAGAAAAAGTCGTGCCCGCTGGTACTCATCCGGCGCCTGTCCCAAATACTCCTGAAGGTAATTCACTTCCTCCGCGTTGTTGGTGACGATCATATTCGCAACCACCGCCAGATCGGCATACCGGTCATTCCGGAAAGCCGCTTCCCAGTCCACCAGCCACACCCGCTGCCCGTCGAAAAGCAGATTGTCCGGCTTGAACAAGTCATTGTGGCTGGACACGAAGTCCGCGTCGTGCACCGGGTAAACCGCCGCCAGTTGCGCGTGCCGCGTGAACAGTTCTTCGCTATCGCCGTCCGGCAAAATTTGCGCCGCCCGAAACTTCTCCAGGAACCCTTCCCGCGCCGGCCCTTTGTGGATCAGGAACAGATACGAAGTGTTGAGATGATCGGGCACTCCCGGAAACGGCGCCAAAGCATGCAGTCTCCGCAGCGTAGCCGGTATCCGCGTCAGCGCGTCTTCCGCGGCAAAGGAGCGAGACTTCACAAAATCGGTAATCGAGACCCGGTCTTCGACGCTCGTATACCACACACGCGGCGCCAGGCCCGCTTCCGCTGCCGCCCGCATGCAGCCGTAGTGCCGGGGCAGATCTCCGGCGCGCAAGTTGATCCGCAGCAGATATGCCGAACCCTGTACGGCAATCCGAAACACCGGGTTCGCGCCCTGCTGCCCGGTGAGCTCGCGGATTTCTTCGCACTCGCTCACTCCGAACGCTTCGTGCAGGCCGCGCGCGACGGCCGCGCTTTTCTCCGGCGGAATCATGCAGTCCTCCCTCGGTATGCGAGATGGTTTGACTGCTCGATCCTACGCCCCTGCGAAATAGAAATCTAGTCTTGTTTTCAAAGATTTAGATTGCTATCCTGGAATTGGAAGGGCGCCCTTGCCCCATCTTCTCGCCCCCCTTTACCCCCGATCGTAAAACTGCCGGTCGACGAGTACATCGCCGCGCAGCTCGAGGCAGCTCGTTGCCCCTTGCTCCAAATCGTGATGCATTGCGGTAATCGCTGGCTGGAGAGAACGTGAAAACGGGCAGGTGCTGCAACCTGCCCGTACCTTCGAATTCAGCTCGCTCGGTTACTCTTGGGATTGCCGCCTCCGCCGGCTAAGCACCCACGCGCCGGCCCACAGCGTTCCCAAAATCGCGCCGGAATTCGGCTCCGGCACCGAAGAGGAACCCCCATTTCCAGTAGCATACCCGGTAGTGAGCGCACCATTCGCCGCGTTGGCGGGGTCACCGGTCACGAAGATGTGCGCCGCCGCTAGATAGCCGCTCGCATTGGCAGTGAGCACGTCACTGGCATCCCCCCAATTGCCCAACAGGTTCGTCAGTTCGAACCTGACGGTATCGGACGAGTGCGTAAACCCATCAAACGTGTTGATCGTCTGGTTGAAGCTTCCCCAGCCGTCCTCATTGCCGGATCCGCCGTTGCTGTAAGGACCACCTTGAGCAAATCCCGTACCGGCATTGGATCCGGTGATGTTACTCAGGTTCCAACTGGCGGCGTTCACGTTCACCCCGACCGTGCCGCCGTCGCCCATCAAGTAGATGTTCCCGTTGTTCGTGTATGAGGTGAACGTGACGATCGCATGCGTCGAGTCGATCAGCCCGATATCCACGTTGGCATATGGGCCCAGATAACCGGAAATTGCGCTATTTCCGAGATTCAGGTCAAAGATGTAGTCTGCGGAGGCCTTGGACGCTCCCAGCGTGAGGAGCAATACGGCCCCGGCAGCCATTAGCGGGAGCCTGCCGGAGCGGAAGCGCGGCGCTGAGGGCGGACTCGGTTCGAATTTGTTCTGTCGTTCGCTCATCGATACCTCTTCACTCCACGTTCGTGGAAGATAAACAGAGTATGAGACCTTTTATTCGTGTATTCAATCACTTAGCAGTACGAAAACAGGTGATCTGGTACTTTTCGGACAGAACGGCAAACCGCTCCCGCGCCGTAGGCCGAGTCTCCGGTAAATTGGGGGATGGGCTGCCGCCGCTTCTCGACCCGGCAACCCGTAACGCCGGTGATCTTGCCGCCGGCCGCGTGTTCTTTGCGAAAGGAGACTCAATGCAAAAACGGAAACTTGGCAACAGCGGCCTGGAAGTCTCGGCGCTCGGCCTCGGCTGCATGGGCATGAGCTTTTCCTACGGTCCGCCCAAAGACAAGCGCGAGATGACCGCGCTGCTCCACGCCGCCGTCGACCGCGGCATCACCTTCTTTGACACAGCCGAGGTCTACGGCCCCTTCCTCAACGAAGAACTCCTCGGCGAAGCCCTGGCCCCCTTCCGCAAGCACCTCGTTATCGCCACCAAATTCGGCTTTGACCTCAGTCCCGGCCGCGACCCCCGCGGCATGAAAGGTCTGCCCGGCCTGAACAGCCGCCCCGAACACATCAAGCAGGCCGCCGAAGGCTCCCTCCAGCGCCTCAAAGTCGAAGTCATCGACTTGCTCTATCAGCATCGCGTCGATCCCGACGTGCCCATCGAAGAGGTCGCCGGCGCCGTGAAGGATCTCATCCGCCAGGGCAAGGTTCGCCACTTCGGTCTCTCTGAAGCCGGCGTACAGACCATCCGCCGCGCGCACGCCGTCCAACCGGTCGCCGCGCTGCAGAACGAATACTCTCTGTGGTGGCGCCGCCCCGAAGCCGAAGTCATCCCCGCCCTCGAAGAACTCGGCATCGGCCTGGTCCCCTACAGCCCGCTCGGCAAAGGATTCCTCACCGGCAGAATCGCGGAAAACACCACGTTCGAAACCTCCGATTTCCGCAGCACGCTCCCGCGTTTCACTCCGGAAGCGCTCAAGGCCAACCAGGCCGTCGTCAACCTGCTCGCCGCCATCGGCAAACGAAAGAACGCCACCCCCGCTCAAATCGCCTTGGCTTGGCTGCTCGCGCAAAAACCGTGGATGGTCCCGATCCCCGGCACCACCAAACTCGAGCGCCTCGACGAAAACCTTGGGGCGCTCCAGGTCGAGCTCACCGCCGGCGATCTGCGCGAAATCAGCGATGCGGCCTCGCGGATCCCCGTACAAGGCGCCCGCTACCCCGAGCGTCTGGAACAAATGACCGGCCGCTGAGCCGCGCCCCCGAAAGGAATTCCCATGGACATCAAACGCCCCGGCTCTCAACCCTCCGCCAAAGGCCCGGCCGAATGGTTCACCGGCACGGTCCGTCTCGACCCTCTCTTCAACCCGCCCTCTCCGGCCCGCGCTTTCGGTGCCGCCGTCACCTTCGAACCGGGCGCGCGCACCGCCTGGCACACCCACCCCCTCGGCCAGACCCTCGTCGTCATCTTTGGTTGCGGCCGCGCCCAGCGGTGGGGCGGCCCCATCGAAGAAATTCGGCCCGGCGATGTCGTCTGGATCCCGCCCGGCGAAAAGCACTGGCACGGCGCCGCTCCCACCACCGCCATGACCCACATCGCCATCCAGGAGCAGCTCGACGGCAAAGCCGTCGACTGGCTCGAACACGTCACCGACGATCAATACCAGGGACGATGACCGAACTCACCGCCTGGCAGAACTTCTACGTCATCGTCGGCTCCTCCGCCGGCGCCTTGATCGGTCTGCAGTTCGTCGTCCTGAGCCTGGTGAGCGAAATGCGGGGCGGACAAATCGATCCCCAAGGCGGCGGCGCGTATGCCACTCCCACCATCGTTCATTTCGCCACCGTCCTCGGCTTCTCCGCCATCTTATCCGCTCCGTGGAACGACCCTGTGCTTGTGACGATCATTTGGGGCCTGGTGGGTGTCGGCGGTTTGATCTATATCGCCCTCGTCATTCGCCGCATGCGCGCGCAATCCCGCTACCGCCCGGAATTCGAGGACTGGTTATTTCACGTGTTGCTGCCCTTCGCGGCCTATCTGATTTTGGCAGTCACCGCCTATACCGCGCGTTTCAGCCTGCGCCCGTCCTTATTTGGAGTAGCCGCCGCGACGCTCCTGCTGCTTTTCAGCGGCATTCACAACGCCTGGGACGCCGTCACCTACCACGTCTTTAAAAAAGCCGCCGACCCCGACCGGTGACCGAATCGGCCTCAGCGAGGATGAGATTTTACGTTCTGGCGCAGCGTGAAACTGACACCCTTGTTCTCGGTCAGCTTCGGCGAACTGCGGACAGCAGAAACTGAATTTCAGCTTCAATCTCTTCTGGGCGGGATACAGTATCGCTGATACGTTTCCGCAGTAGGCTCCGGAACTTCCTTCGCATCCGATGAACGGCTGCACGCAACGCTCCCCCGGACATCCCCGTCACTTCCGCGAGCGCTTCGTATCCTTTGTCTACCGGATCGCCATTCAGGAAAGGCAGCAGCCGCCGGAAGGTCTCGATGTTTCCGCTTCGTACGTACGCAAGCCGCAACTCCGCCAAAACCTGTTCCAACAAGGATAAGGCCCACCGGCGTTCGAACAATTGTTCAGGGTTCTCGGGCTCCCCCGTCCGGCCCACATACCAGAGCTCCGTTTCGGCTCGATCGATCGAAAATGACTTCTGAAACCCGCCGCGCTTCACGGCGTGCTCTCGATCCCACTCATTGGCCAGAAAGTGCTTTACTGCGGTCAGCAGGAACGAACGAAACCGGCCCTTCTGGCGGTTGGCATCGGCCAGGTAGTTCTTCTCCAAAAGGACGGCAAAAAAGGATTGGGTCAAGTCCTGGGCCTGATCCGGATCATGTCCTCTGCGGCGGATGAAGACATAGACCGGTTGCCAGTAAATTCGGCATAATTTGGCTAGCGCGTCCGCGGACTCCATGTTCCCCCGGGCTGCCGCAGCGACCACCAGGCTCCACGAAGTCGTTCGAAACCGTGATGTAGCGCGTTCGGACATCCTGCCAGGCGCCCTAATATAATCTATCGGAATGCGGAAATGGTGCGCTCTGGCAGCGTCGTTGGCCGGGTTTTATGGGTTGGCGCGGGCGCAGTCGGCCGGGACCGCGGCACTCACTGGAACACTGACGGATGCTTCCGGCGGCGTCGTTTCTAACGTGACCGTTACGACGACCAACGCCTCAACCGGCCAGAAACGGAGCACGACGAGTGGCGCAGACGGCAGCTACCGGCTGACGTTATTGTCTCCCGGAATCTATCGCGTGAGTTTCAGCGCGGCCGGATTCAAAAGTTCGGAAATCGATTTCGTGACCCTGACCGTTACCGAGACGGCCGTGCTCGATTCGGTTCTAGAAATCGGCGCTTCAACGGAAGAAGTGACGGTCCAGGGGCAAGCCCAGATCTTCGATACCGCGACCGCCGCTCAGGGTACAGTGCTCAACAGTCGGACGCTGGCATCCATGCCCCTGACCAGCCGCAACTTCAGTCAAATTCTAGGAGACTCGGCAGGCGTCAGCATTGACGTTAACAACGGGGCGGCGCTCGGGAGAGGTTCGCTTGATTTTAGCGTGAACGGCGCCGCTCCGTGGCAGAACAACTTCCAGATAGACGGCGTCTCGGTCATCAATATGGTGGGAACTGGGAGCATAGCTGACAGTGGTCTTTACGCAGGTATTCCCATTCCGCATCCGGATGCGCTTGAAGAGGTCAAAATCCAGACGTCGACTTATGATGCCAGCTATGGTCGGAACCCGGGTGCGAACGTGAACGTGGTCACCAAGTCGGGAGGCGACGTGTTTCACGGCACCTTGTTTGAGTTTTTTCGCAATACTGCGCTCAATGCGAACAGTTTTTTCCAGAATCGGGATGGCGGCGGGGCAAGGCAGGTGCTGAATCAAAACCAGTTTGGGGGCGCAGTCGGTGGGCCAGTCAGAAAGGACAAACTGTTCTTCTTTGGCAGCTTTCAGGAGACTCGTCAGTTGAATGGAGTGGCAGCCAACGGGACTACTCACGCGTTCCTCCCTCCGATTCCAGAGGGGGACCGCTCTGCACCGGGATTTCCGGCGGCTCTCGGTGCAGCCATGTGCCCGGCGAACCATTCGCAAGATCCGCGGTTCTTAACTGCTTTTGCATTTCTCGGTCAGATGCAAGTGGCCTGCGACGGGTCTAATATTAACCCGATCGCTCTGAAGTTACTGCAGGTGAAGCTTCCGGACGGAAGGTATTACATCCCTGGCTCCGGTATCGCGAACTTTCAGCCGGTCCAGTTTACCAGCGCAGCGCATTTTATCGAACACGAAGTAATCGCCAACGCGGATTATCTTTTTTCCGCCAAAAACAGCCTGGCCGCTCGATACTTGTATTCGCATGATCCCCAGATCTCATCGTTAGGCGGAACACCGGTCGGCCAATTGCCAGGCTCGACGATGAAGAACCTCTTCGCCAATACCAACTCTTCGCTGAAACTCACCTCCGTGGTGACAGCGGCTTTCGTAAATGAAGCCCGCATATCGATGCAGCGGAACATCTCGGCGGGGAGCGATCAGGCCCCCTACACTCCTCAGCAGGTTGGAATCACGCCCATCATACCCAAACAGATGCAGCCGCCCGTCCTGTTTGTCGGTGGAGCATTTGCGATCGGCGGCTTTCCCAATGCCCATTTCAGCCCGAATACGCAGGTGCAATTCGCCGAGCAGATCGCGTGGTCCCGGGGCAAACACACCATCCGCGCGGGCTTCGAGTTCGAAGACATGCGATGGGACCTGGTGTTTGGCGCTGCCGAGCGTGGGGCTGTGGTTTTCCCGTCTTTCGCCGACCTGCTTATTGGACGCGCCGGTTGTACCCAAAACGATTGTGGCGCGGCGAATCCGGGCAGCACGAATGGCTCCCCGTTGAGCAACATCGCAGTATGCATCGCATGCATTCGCAGCGGACCCGACGGAATCGTCCACGGATATCGTTTGCACAACATGAGCGCTTTCTTTCAGCACGACTACGAGCTCAGTCACGATCTTTCGGTGAACGTTGGAGTTCGATGGGAATATGACGGGACCTTCACGGACATTTATGGCAATCTGACGAATGTCTGGCCCGATGATTTGGCAAGAGTGCCCGTGCCGCCGCGATTCGCGTCCACCGGTGACGGCCTTGTGGGGTACGTGGTTCCACGAAACTTTCCTGCGTTTTATGGAAACCCTCCCGCCGGGGTGCGGATCGTCAATCGCGAAAGCACAATTCAGAACAGAATTCCTCTGAGTGATTTTGCCCCGCGTTTCGGCTTAGCATGGCGGCCCCTGCTCATGCGCCGCCTTGTGGTGCGGGCGGGAGCGGGCATCTTCTACGACCGGATCGGAGGCAACACGTTCGTCCATAGCGTGGAGCAAGGCAATCCTTATGCAGTGACCCTCGATTACAGCGGCCCCGGCGCGACGCCTTACAGTCTTGCGAATCTTTTCCCCTCGACTCCGCTTTCTTTCGTGCCGCGCTACTTCGACCCGTCCGGCGGAGGGACATCCAACTTGAACACTCCGTTTTATGAGCGGGTTCATACTCCGCTCATACGTCACTACAGCTTCGCAGTCCAGTACGCATTGGCTCCGAAGTGGATTCTGGAACTCGCCTACGTAGGAGCGAGCGGCATCAACCAAACCGACTATGGCCACAACTACAATGCCGCGTTGCTGGCGAGTCCGGAACGGCCGATCAATGACGTTACGACAAATACCGCCGCAGCTGCAAATGTCAACGCGCGTGTCCCTTATCTTGGGTACCAGCCGGCCGGTTTGCAAGGCACCGCGTTTGACGGTATTTACAATTACAATAGCTTGCAAGCGACGCTTCGCAAATCCATTTCGCACGGGCTTATTGTTCAGGCGGCCTATACCTGGAGTAAGGACTTGACGGATCTCAACGCAGCAGGCTCCGCGAACAGCAATGATCCGCGGAACCTGGCACAGCAATATGGTCCCGCTAGTTTCAATCGGCCGCAGCGTCTTGTAGTGGCCTACAGTTGGGATTTGCCATTTAGCAGTCGAGCGGGGACGATTGGAAAGCTGTTTCAGGGATGGACCGTCTCAGGTAATACTGTGCTGCAGTCCGGTATTCCCTTGACCGTCACGGATGGCAGCGGCGGAACCGTCTCCGGAATCATAACCTCGGGCGCCAGCCGGGCGCAGCTTTGCCCTGGATTCACGTATAGCCAAATTGCCAATCCCGGCAGCATCGAGGCACGCCTTGGCGGCGCCAGCGGTGGACCCGGATATATAAATCCTGCCGCGATTTGCCGTACCCCGGTCCTCGGCTCGGATGGAGCCTCCAGTTACGGAAATTCCGGCGTCGGTATTCTTTCCGGGCCGGCGCAGTCTAATTGGGACATCTCACTGTCCAAGGATACCCGCCTGCGGGAAACCGATGTGCTGCAATTCCGAGCGGAGTTCTTCAATGCCTGGAACCATCCTCAGTTTGCCGGTCCCGGGCTGGATCGCAATACGCCGAACACGTTCGGGGTAATTACCGGTGTCTCCACGAATCCTCGGCTGATTCAATTCGCGTTGAAATACCGGTTCTGATTTAGGGCTGCTTGGGCGGACCGAATCGCCTGAGCAACCCCTGAAAGCGGGAATCGGAGCGGATGCTGTCGAACCGGGCCTCGTCTTTGATGTAGCTATACAAATCCGGCCGCACGTTCATGGCCTTGGTAAGCTGCTCGAAGCCGTGATCCCGATCCTTCAGGGCGAAATAAAGAAGTGCGAGCTCAAAATCGGCGTTCGCGACGGATGTCAGCGCGCCGGGCTTCGTCACGCGTTGCAAGACGTAGAGTGCCTCTCTTCGGTGGCCAAGCAAGGCGTGCAGCCGGCCCACTTCCGGCGCGTAATGGATTCCGCCAAGGCGTTCGGCCTCCTGCTGGAGTCTTAGGGCTTCCGGCAAGTTGCCCGTCATTTCGTAGGTTTCTGCGAGCAGATTGTAGGCGCCGGGATTCTGCGGATCGAGTTCGATGGACCTCCGGAGGCGCGGCGCCGCCAAATCCCATCTGCGCGCCAGGCAAAGCCTGCCTCCCGCCACGCCCTGGATTGTGGGCGATAAAGGGTCCAGCGCGGCAGCACGCTCGATTTCCGGAATCGCCTCCGCAGAACGGCCGAGGACAACAAGAACCGCGCCGTAACTGAGGTGGGCGTCCGCATTGTTGGGGTCCAAGGCGATCGCTCTCTCCAGTTCAGTGATCATTCCCGGGTAATCCTTGTCCTTCCCCGCCACGGTGCTCATGGCGAGATGTGCGTCGGAAAGGTCCGGATCGAGCTCGATCGCTCTCAGAGCACTGCTCCTGACGGCCGCCATGCCTTCTTGAAATCCCGCCCCTCCAATAGTCTCCAACTGTACCCATGCGCTCGTGAGACCAGCGTACGGGGCCGCAAAATCACGTTGAATCTCGATGGCCTTCTCAAAATGCCGGATGGCCTCCCTCCGATTCTCCGGATTGAGCGCCCGGGACCCGAGATATTTCCCCAGTAAATACTCCTCCTGCGCTGCGGGGTTGATCTTGCGCTCACGAGCCAGGCGTGCATTTTCTTGGGGCGTGACCTGCAGGCGAATCTCATGCGCGATCGCGGATGCGACTTCCGCTTCCAGGCCGAGCAGATCGCCACCCTTACGGTCGTACTGCCTGGACCACAGTTGCGTATCGGAAGCGTCAATGAGCTCGGCACGGATGCGGATTCGTCCAGCGGATCGCTCTATGGAGCCCTCCACCACCGCATCTACGCCCAGCTCACGCGCGATCTGAGGCAATGATTTGGAAGAACCCTTGTAACGCATCACCGAAGTACGTGAGATGACCTTCTCAAATGCGTGGATCTGGCCAAGGGTGGAAATCAGCTCCTCGGTCGCTCCGTCGGAAAAGAACTCCTGGTTCGGGTCCCCTGAGAGATTCTGGAGCGGTAACACGGCCACAGAACGGATCTTCGGAACGCGAACCGCACCAGACCTAAGCCTCCAGAACCCGAAACCGCCTGCGACAAGAGCCAACGCGGCAGTGGCGAGTAACCAGGACCGGCGGTGCGTTCCCGCGGGCTTTGCCGCTTCGCCGCTTGGGCGGGATACTCGGCGCAGGTCCCCAGCCATATCGCGCATGGATTGGTAACGATTCGCCCGGTCCTTTTCCAAGGCTTTTTCCACCACCATCCGCACCTCGGCGGGCACGTCTCCGCCGAGCGGTTGAGGCTGGTCATGAATGACCTTCTGAAGGACTTCGAGGTCAGTGGACCCAGAAAACGGCCGATGTCCGGAGAGTAGTTCATAGAGCACCGCGCCGAAGGAGAAGATGTCGCTGCGCGCATCGAGCGGCTCGCCCGAAGCCTGCTCCGGCGACATATATCCGATTGTCCCCACAATCATCCCCCCGCGTGTGTTCCCAGCCGTCAGGGTGCGCGTGATCTCCGAAGGGGCGCCTCCAGACACCTTCGCAAGACCGAAATCCGCGAGCTTGGCGTAGCGGTCGCCGGTGACCAGAATGTTTTCTGGTTTGATATCGCGGTGAAGAATGCCCGCTTCGTGAGCTTTTGAGAGCCCGTCGGCGACACCCAGTAAGATTTCAATGACGGAGCGCCAAGAGCGCATTGAATGACGCGTCCAGTCGCGTAGAGTGCCCGCGTCCGCGAACTCCATAACGAGGTATTGCCGGTCCTCGACTTCCCCCACGTCGTACACCGTCACTATGTGCGGATGATTCAAGGCTGAAGCCATCTGAGCCTCACGCTGAAAGCGCCGCCGGCCCGCGGGATCGGCCAGATCCGGAGAGAGGAACTTGATTGCCACCGGCCGGTTCAGCCGGGTGTCGCGCGCACGGTAGACCTCGCCCATGCCGCCTTGCCCCAAAAAGCCTTCGATCTCGTATGGCCCAATCCGTATACCTGGGGCGAGGCGCTCGCCCGACTTGGTTTGCTGGAGCCCGGCTTCGAAAAAACATCGTGCGCACAAGCCTTCCAGTGCACCGTCGGAAGGGAGCAACTGCCCGCAGCTCTTACATGTCGCAGCGCCAGACATCCCGAATGAAAGGAGTTTAGCAAAAACCGGGGATCCTCAAGTCCGGGCGTAACAAACTCCCGAAAACGCTTCATTCCCTCGTGCGAGCGGAGGAAGCGATGAAAGCAGTGATGATATTCGGGTTTTTGGCAGCGATCGCGAATGCCGGGCCTAGCCTGCCCGGAGAGTTCCAAGTTTGTCTGCGAAACGGGCCGATCGTGGAGCCCTATATTCGTTATGCTGCTCAAACGATAGCGAACCGGATATTTGGAGCTGTCGGAGTAAAACTGGTGTGGAGTTGTGGGATGACTGCGGCGAATTGTCCAAAACCGCCCATCATTGAATTGACCAACTTTACGCCAGAGAATCTCGAGTCGGCAGTATTAGCCACCACCCGAGCCTACGAGCGTATCCATATAACAGTGTATTACCGCCGAATCGAGCAGGCCTCCGATTCGCCGCTGCGGCCCAATCTCTTGGGACATGTTCTGGCTCACGAGATCATGCACATTATCGAGGGAACTGACCAGCACTCGGACCGAGGAGTGATGAAAAGACGATGGGATCTGCATGACTATAATCAGATGGGGAAAAAACCACTGGGATTCACGGACGGCGATATTACCCTGATGCACAGCGGCCTGGCCCGGTGGCTCCACTGTCAGGATGGCCCGGGCAGCAAATGATTCTCGCACTGCTGCGCGGGCGTGTCCCTCGATCCACGCTTCGCGCTGCATTGCGGTGTTGTTATAGGAGCGACGGCCACGTGACGAGACGAAGGGAATGGGTTGTCAACAAACAGGAACCCGAGGCCGCCGCAAAACGCGCCGATCCCAAGTTCTGGTTTGCGCTCATCCGTCCAGAGTTGCAGCGTCGTGAAGCCAATATGCAACTTGGCGACTTGACGTCCGTGTGAATGAGTTCTGGCATTCTTCGTCTTTTCAGAATCCCTCAGTTATACTTGCACCGTGCTGCGACTTGCCCTCATACTCTTCGCCGGATCTGCATTGGCCCAAGCGCCTATTCCTGAGAAGGGTGCTTTTGAAGGGCAGCCTGCGTTTATCTTGGCCAACGACAAGTTGTCGTTGAGCATCTGGGAACGCGGCGGGGCCATGGTCCACCTCGTGCTCAAAGACGATCCGGAACAGCTCAGCCCACTGTGGAACCCGGTGCGGCTTGCGCGCGAGCTGGGGCAAACTCGCGAGGCCGCTGGATCGGCGGGGCACTTCGTGTGCGTCGACGGATTCGGGCAGCCTTCGCCCGAAGAGCGCGCGGCAGGCATACCGATGCACGGCGAGGCGCATGTCGTGAAGTGGGAGGTGGCCAAGGCCGCGAAAACCGGCGCTGCCACCGAGATTGCCTTTCGCGCGCGCTTGCCCATCGTGCAGGAGATCTTTTCGCGCACCTTTCGGATCGTCGACGGCGAGAACGTCGTCTACATGGACAGCACTCTTGAAAACGAACTGGGCGTCGACCGGCCCGTGGCTTGGGCCGAACACACCACCATCGGCTCGCCATTCCTGGCATCCGGCGTCGCCCTGTCGAGCGTTTCGGGAACTCGTGCGCAAAACCGTCCGTATCAGGGTACGGGGAATCCGGGCGCGGAGCGGCGGCTCGCTTCGGGGAAAGATTTTACGTGGCCCATGGCCCTCCGGATCGATGGCAAGCCCACGGATCTTACCGCGCCGCCCGAGGGCGCTCATTTTCTGGACCATGCCACGGTGCTGGTGGACCCCGCTCTCAAATACGGTTGGGTCGCCACCGTGCAGACCGCCAGGCATCTGATCCTCGGTTACGTGTTCCGGCGCACGGATTATCCGTGGGTGCAGAATTGGGGGAACTATCCGGCGAGCGGAAAATTTTCGCGCGGGCTGGAATTCGCCACGCAGCCCTACGATGAGCCGCGGAGCGAGGCCATCGCGAAGAACGGGATGTTCGGCGCGTCTACCTTCCGCTGGTTGCCGGCGAAATCGGCGATCCACAGCAGCTTTCTGATGTTCTACGCTCACACTCCATCCGATTTCGGCAAGGTCGAAAACGTTCGATTCGAGAACGGCGTGATTTCCATCGAGGACGGCGCCAAGCACAAGATCGTCTTGCGCGCTTCTCTGCCCCTGAGCAGCCAACCATAGAGGCCCGGCCCTCCGGGCGGCTCGGCGAGGGACGTCGCCCCCCGCCGGGGCCGTGCTTTTTCAGTAACAGAATTTCAAAATTTTCCATCTACTTGAAACTCACTGCCTTACCGGGAAGCCCGCCCTTCCCCGGGCCGGGCGCCCCACCCCGCCACGCGATAATAGGGGCGTGAGATGGTCAACCCCAAGCGCCTCCCGCTTCCGCTGCTTTCCGAACCGATCCATCGGTTCCGCTTGGTACAAAGCGGAGGCCGGCTCGTATCCCCTTTCGTTGCACCAAAGCTCGGGCCCATTCCGAAACGTACGTTTCGCAAACCGGGCCACAAGGATAACCACGTGAGTCTTTACGATCTCGATCCCGGCGCTGATTGCCCCAACATCGTCCGCATGATCGTTGAGATCCCTAAAAACTCAGGCAACAAGTACGAGTACGACGGCAAACTCGGCGTCTTCCGTCTCGACCGCGCCCTCTACTCCGCCGTCCACTACCCGGGCGACTACGGCTTCATCCCCGGTACGCTGGCGGAAGATGGCGACCCGCTGGATGTGTTGACTCTGGTCGACGAGCCCAGTTACCCCGGGGTGCTGGTCGCGGTCCGCCCCGTCGGCCTGCTCGAAATGGTCGATCAACAGCAGCCCGACCAAAAGGTGCTGGCCGTACCGAACCGCAACCCTCGTTTCGATCAGATTCAGAAAATCGAGGACGTCTTCCCCCACAACCTCCGCGAGATTGAACACTTCTTCACGATTTATAAGGAGTTGGAGGAGAAGAAAACCGAGATGCGCGGCTGGCGCGGCCCCGGCGAGGCGCAGGCGCTCATCCGCACGGCGCGAAAACGTTACTGCGAAAAGCGTCCTGCTTAGGACTACTGGGTCGGCGGCTCGAAATACGCCTGCGCCAGCTCGGGCTTTTCGCGGATCGCGCGCCGCCAGCAGGAACGCGCTTCATCTTCCTGGCCTAGCGCCATCAGCACGTGGCCGAGATTCAACAAAGCTTCGGCGAATTTGGGCTGCTCGTTCAGCGCCTGCTGATAGAATTTCGCGGCTTCGTCGTTGTCGCCGCGTTTTTGGCAGATCAGCGCGGCGTTGTAGTACAGCTCCGGACTCCGCTCGCCGAGTTCGATGAGCCGGCGATGCAATTCGAACGCTTCCCCGTAGTCGTCCTGTTCAAGCGCCAGCGCGGCCAGCCCGCGCACCGCGTCGGAAGAATCGGGGCGCAGCATAAGCGCTTCCTGGAAACAGCGCCGCGCGTGGTCGCTCTGGCCCGAACGCGCGAACGCGATTCCCGCGTTCAGATGCGCTTCGGCCCAGTCCGCCTTCTGCTGGATGCAGTGCTGGAAAGCCTCGGCGCTTTCGTCGTAGGCGCCGCGCAGCAGCTTCAGATAACCCAGCCGGAAGCACGCGTCCATCCACTCCGGGGCATCCTGCGGAATGCCGCTATACAATTTTTCCGCCGCCGGACGGTCTCCCTGCTGCTCCAGCACCAGCGCCAGGTTCCAAATTGTTCCGGCCTGATGCGGATCAATCTGCAGCGCCTTCTCGTAGGAAGAGCGCGCCCCCGCCATGTCGCTCAATTCCTGCTGCACGACACCGAGGTTCAGGTAGGCTTGCGCCGAATCCGCTTTCAACGACGCTGCTTCCGTATACGCCTGCACCGCCTTCTGGTAATTGCCGATCTTGTGATACGCCACCCCGAGGTTGAACCAGTTCTCGAAACGGTCGGGCGCCGATTCCGACAGGCTCTTGCAAAACTGCGCGGCGGCAAGATAATCGCCCTGGCTGAACGCTACGCTGGCCAGCGCCTCGAGCGCCACCGGGGAATCCGGCTGCAGCTCCGCCAGCATCTCTGCGTACCGGCGCACGGCGTCGTAATCTTTGTTCTCGACATACATCGCCACCAGGTTGGAGAGCGCCTCTTCACATTTCGGATTGCGCGCCAGCACCTTGCGATAGAATTCGGTGGCCTCCGCATGACGCCCCGTCTGCTGCAGGCCCACTGCCTTGCCGAACAGCGCCTGCTCATTGTCGGGGAACAGATTCAAATAACGATCGAGCATCTCGATCGCGTCTTTTGGCTGCCCGATGTGGAGCTGGCAGATGCCCAGCCCGAGCAGCGCGTCCGAGCGGGAGCCATCGCACTCATACGCCCGCTGGAACGCATCGGCGGCTTTTTCCCAATCCTTCAGATTGCCCAGGCAGACTCCGAGATTGAAATGCGCCGTGCGGTGATTTGGTTCCCGCTCCACCAGTTGCTGGTAAGTTGCGGCGGCGGCCTGGTAATCGCGGTTTTCGTAATGAATATGGCCGAGCGCGGAATACAGACCGGGATCCTGTTCGCCTGCTTCGACGGCGCGGCTGAGCAGCTTGGCCGCGCTCTCGAGCTTGCCCTCCAGGTGCAGCGAGACCGCTTTCGAGAGCGTACGGCTCACCTTCTTCTGGTGCTTCGGGTCGTTGATCGGCGTCACGCCGGGAGGCGGTGTTTCGAGCGCCTCCATCTCACCCCTTACGAACTCCATGTCTCGATCTCCCCTTTCCAGGAGCCCCCTTCGCGCTGCAGTTTTCCATTCCAGGTCCCGGCGGTTTCCGCCGGCCATAACGCGGCCGTTGCGGGCCCCGGCGCCGGGTTCTGCGGCTGCGGCGCCGGCAGCGCCGGCCTGTCGAGCCGCGCCGACTCGTGCGATTCGATTTCACCGGCGATACGGCCGCACAGCCGGCCCAGCCAGTCGTCGTTCTTGGAGACTTTCATCCAGTAGATCCGCGCCCGCGCCCCCGCTTCGGAAAAGAATCCCACCCCGCCGGCCAGCAGCGTGTCGTCGGACCACGAATCCACTTCCTGCCCTTCAATGGAAGCTGTGTAATGGCTCCCCTTCACTTCCACCGACACGTGATAGGGCATGTTGTTGTGCACCATCACCGAGAGCGGCGTTTCTACTTTGTGGCCTTGCTTGCCGCCGACCACCGGGTAATGCGTCATCGAAATCACCGGCCGCAACCCGGGCTCGAGGATATTGAATTTCATCGCGTAGTAGTTCTGTGGATCCTTGCCGCGAACTACCCAGCTCATGCTCCGGTTTTCGATCTGGCCGAAGAAATCCATGCGATAGTCGGTGAAATTCAAACTCGGCTGATACAGGGCGAGCGGTCCGGGCCGCACATAGCCATCCCTGCTGTGCGACCAGCCGGCCGCCAGGCTCGTGCCTTTGGCGCCCCAGGCAGACATGCCGTTCTCGAAGGTGTCGGACAATTGCACCGTGGCGCGTTTGGCGGCGGCGGTGCGCACCCACGCGACCGGGTGCGAAAGCGCGCTCGGCTCCGGCTGTGCCGCGCGCGAGGCTGCGGTCTCGATCGAGCTGGCCGCGGATTGTGCCCGCGCCGCCTCGCGGTCCATCAGATCCTTGCCAAACTTGCCGGCATTGGCCCCGAACCACAGCGCCATCGCCACTGTGATCGAGGCCGCGATGGCCGTGAACGCGTGCCGCGCCGCTTTGCGCTTGGCAATCGCGGCGGCATCCGGCATCGTAAAGATCTCCGCGAATGCGGGCCGCTTCCGCTCCGGTTTCGGCGCGGACTGATCTTCCAGCCGGTCGAACACCGGGCGCACGGCAAAGCGCGGCAGCTTCAAAGAAGCCGTGCGCGAAACCCAGTCCAGATCGGGCCGCGGCGCCGCCGGGCCGGCCGGCGAATGATATTCGAGAGCGAACAGGCCCGCTTGCGGAACCTCGGTCTGGGGCCGTCCTGCAGCTGCCGGCATCACGGCAGGCGTGCGGGAAGGCGATCCGGCGGCCGGCCGCTCGACCGGGCTTGGAGCGGATTTCGCCCGGGAAGGCGTCGGCGGCGCCGCTGCGCGCGCAGCGTGGGGAACATCGCCCAAGGGCGCTTCCGGCGCGGGAGTTTGTTCGACCAGCAACTCCAGAAGATCGTTTACCGGCGCGATCGCCAGCGGCGTGTAGCGCACGGCCCCCGCAGCAAACGCCACCGGAGCGGCCGCGGCCGCGGGGTGCACGTCGCAGACGGCGGGCTCGCTGTTCGGGGCCGCAAGATAGCGCGCGTCGGGCGCAGGCAGTTCCGGACGCGGGAGTTCCAACCCATTCCATTTGGGCGTAGCGGGCGCCGCCGCGAATGGCACAACCGGCGGTATGGCGTGCCGCGCTTCCATCGGCGCGGGACGGGGCAGCGCGCCCGCCAGGAGCGCCGCGTGGAATTCCGGTTTCGGCATCGCCGGCGCCACCGAAAGCGCGTTCGGCAGACGCAACGAACCGGCCAACGGCAAAGCCTCGGCCGATACTCTGGCCGCCGGGTAGTCGGCAGGCTCGACCACAGGACGGCGCATCCACGCTTCGCTCGGCAGCGGCGGCGTGACGAACTCGTCGAGGATCGGCATCGGCTGGTTCGCCGGTTCCGGCAGCGTGACCGGCACATGGATGTCGACCTCCGCCGCGATCGGCTCATTGCAGGAGCGCTCATTGACTGCGGGAGTTGCCGGCTCGGGCGCCGGCGTACTCATCCAGGTCTCGCTGGGCGCCGGTTCCGCAGGCGCTGCCATCTCGTGGCAGACGGCCGCCGGTAATTCCAGCGCGGCCAGAGACGGTTCGGCGGCCTTTACCAGCGGCGCCGGAATGTTGGGCTGCACGGAAGGCGGGCCCGCCACACGGCATTGCAGCGCAATCGGCCCGCTCAGCAGTTCGCCGTCAGCGGTACGGAGCACCACCGTGCCCAGTTTGGGTTGGGGTAGCGCCAGAAGACCGGCGGCACTCTTGCCGAAATACGAAATCGCTTCCGGGTGATGGGCCAGGCGCGGCTGCGATTTCATCTCGCAGGCATTCAGGTCGAAGCGGGCGAACAGATTGCCGCCCGCGCCCGGAATTTCGAGAGTCCACCATTGCGGAAGCCGGGCGCTGTTTTTGCGGGAACTGAAGTCGAACGCCGCTTCGGATTTCCGCAGCACGCCGGGATTCGCCCGGAGCATTTCCTGAAACGGCGCGACGTTCGTCGGGACAGTCTCCGGCTCACCCACGCGAACCAGAACTTTCTGCAGCCGGTCCTTATATTCCTTCCGGTGCTTCGGGCTGCAAAATTCCGAATCGCGCAAGAGCCGAATCGGGCCGATATCTTTACCGCAGAATAAACAGGCCACGCTCGTCCTTTGACACGTTCCTCGACAGATTATAGGTCTACTAGTACCTCGGAATCTCCCTCCGAATCAGCCATGAATTCCCATAAGCCCGGTAACTATCCGATATTCACTTCGGTTAACCGCAGCGAGGCAGAGAGGCTGCAACAGGCCCGCGCACCGCGGCGCCGGAGACCTTGATATGATGTTTCCTCACCAACAGCCCGGAAGGAGCAACCAACAATGAAACGGATGCGATTCGCGCCCCTGATGCTGGCAGCCGCCGCTGCAATGGCCGTTCCCGCCATGAGCCTGGCTCAAGGCCAACCTGATTTCAGCAAGGTCCAGATCAAGACGAACAAGATCTCCAACAACTTTTATACGCTTGACGGCCAGGGCGGCACGATCGGCGTGCTGACGGGGCCGGACGGCGTATTCCAGGTCGACGGGCAATTTGCGCCGCTGTCGGAAAAAATCGCCGCGGCCGTCCGGCAGGTTGCCAACGGCAACACCGCGAAATTTCTGGTGAACACGCATGTGCACGGCGATCACACCGGCGGTAACGAGAATTTCGCGAAAATGGGCGCCACCATTATGGCGCGGCCCGAACTGCGCGACCGGCTGGCGGCGACGCCCAACACTCCGGCGACCGCGCTGCCCAAAGTGACTTATGACAACCAGGTCACGATCCACATGGACGGGGAGACGATCGAGCTGATTCCGATCCGCCGGGCGCACACCGATGGCGACACGCTGGTGCACTTCGTAAACAACGACATTCTGATGACGGGCGATTACTACCGCTCGCTGGGCTATCCCAACATCGACCGGGCCAACGGCGGAAGCCTCGACGGCATGGTGCGCGGCCTCGCGATCACGGCCAGCCTGGCAGGACCGAATACGAAGATCATTCCCGGGCACGGTCCCACGGTAGACCGCAACGCGGTGATCGCGCATCGCGATATGATCCTGGCGCTGCGCGACCGCGTCGCCAAGATGATCCAAGAAGGAAAGAGCCAGGACGAGGTGTTGGCCGCGAAAATAACTTCGGATTATGATCCGAAAGTGCCGGGCGGCGCGGGAATGACGGCGGACCGGTTCGTCGGCCAGTTGTACGCGGAACTGAAGGGCACGAAGTAGCGCTTATTTCAGGCGCAGACTGTTGGTGACCACGGTCACGCTCGAGAGCGCCATCGCGGCCGAAGCCAGCATCGGAGAGAGCAGCCCGAGGGCCGCCACCGGAATGCCGATCGTATTGTAGGCGAAGGCCCAGAACAGATTCTGGCGGATGATCCGCATGGTGCGGCGGGAAAGCTGAAGCGCTTCGGCGATGCCGTTCAGGTCGCCGCGCATGAGAGCGATGTCGCCGGCCTCGAGCGCCACGTCGGTGCCGGTTCCCATCGCGATGCTGAGATCGGCCTGCGCGAGTGCGGGGGCGTCGTTGATGCCGTCGCCGACCATGGCCACGCGCCTGGCTTCGCCCTGTAGCTTCTTGATCGCCGCCACCTTCTGCTCGGGAAGCACCTCGGCAAGAACATGCTCGATGCCGGCAGCGCGGGCGGCCTGGTCGGCGGCGGCGCGATGATCGCCGGTAATCATCCAGACGTCGAGACCAAGATCGCGCAGACGCCGGACAGCCTCGGCGGATTCAGGCTTGTTCTGATCGGCGATTTCGATGGAGCCTGCCATGGCGCCATCCACGGTCACTTGGATTCCGGGCTTGCCGACCACGACTTCGCGGCCGTCAATCACGGCACGCACGCCAAAACCAGCAGTAGCCGAAAATGCGCTGGTTTCGGCGAGCGCGATGCCGCGCGCGGCGGCAGCCTCGAGAATGGCTTTCGCCAGTGGGTGCTCGGAATACCGCTCCGCGGAAGCGGCGAGGCGCAACAGTTCGCTTTCCGAATAGCCGGGCGCGGGCGCGAGGCGCACTACACGCGGGCGGCCGGCGGTGAGCGTGCCGGTCTTATCGAGCACGACGGTATCGACGCGGTAGGCGGTCTCGAGCGCTTCGCCCCCCTTGATGAGAATCCCGCGTTCGGCGCCGCGGCCGGTGCCGACCATGATCGCCGTGGGAGTGGCCAGACCAAGAGCGCATGGACAGGCGATGATCAGCACCGCGACGGCATTGACCATCGCGGTGGCGAAGGGCGCAAAGAACAGCCAGACGGCGAATGTAAGCAGAGCGATCAGCAGCACGGCCAACGTGAACCATCCGCTGACCACGTCGGCGAGGCGGGCCACCGGGGCATGGGAGCCCTGCGCCCGTTTTACCATCTCGATCATCTGGCGCAGCACGGTGCCGCGGCCGATTTTTTCGGCCGTGAAGCGGAACGCGCCGGAGAGGTTCATGGTTCCCGCGAAGACGCGGGCGCCGGGGCCCTTGTCCACCGGCATGCTCTCGCCGCTGAGCATGGATTCATCTACCGCCGACTCGCCCCCGATCAGCGCGCCATCGACCGGGATACGCTCGCCGGGGCGAACTACGACGACATCGCCCACGCGCACATCGGCCAGCGGCGCTTCAATTTCAGAGCCATCGCGAATGACTCGGGCCTTAGGGGGTTGGAGATCCATGAGGCGGCGGATGGCCTCCGATGCTTTGCCGCGAGCCCGCGCTTCGAGGGTTCGTCCCGTCAGGATCAGCGCGATTATGGCGGCGGCGGCTTCGTAATAGACTTCGTGTCCGCCGCGCGCGGTCTCCACCACAGAATACAGAAACGCGGCGCCGGTGCCCAGCGCGATCAGCGTGTTCATGTTGGCGGACCAATGACGAAGCGCACTCCAGGCGCCGGTATAGAAAGGAGCGCCGGCAAAAACGACCGGGAGAGTCAGGATGAGCTGCAGCCACGCGGTGTGGCCGTGCAGCATCCCGAGAACGAGTACCGGCGCGGCGAAGGCGGCGGCGACGATCAACCGGCGGCGGTAAGCAGCGGCTTCGCTGTCAGGCGCAGGCTCGGTATCGGGCACACCGTAGCCGAGTTCTTCGATGGCTCCGACGAAATCGCCGATTTTGGCTTGTGCGGGATTGTACTCGACCGTAGCCGTGGAAGTAGCGAAATTAACGTGTGCGCGTTCGACACCCGGCGTGTGGGATAGCGTTCGTTCGATGGTGCGGGCACACGCGGCGCACGTCATGCCGCTGACCGGCAGGTCGACGCGCTCCGGGGCAGCGACACTCATGCAGGCACTTCGTAACCGAGCTGCCGGACCGCGTTGGCGAGCACTTCCGGTTTCACGAGGTCGGCATCATATTCGACGCGGGCCTGCCCGGCCTTGAGATCGACGGTGGCCTTGGTCACGCCCGGAGTGCCGTTGAGTTTCCGTTCGACACTGCGCGCGCAATTATCGCAGGTCATGCCTTGGACGGTAAGTTGGACGGTGCCGCTCTTCATATCTATATGATGCGACAGGTGGGGACGGAGGTTCACGGGCGCCGTCGATGGCGGCCCGTACGACTAAAGGCCGAGACGCTTTTTCAACTCTTGAGCGCGCTCCCGGGCAACCTGGAGCTGTGTGCCTTTGGCGTCTTTGAGACGGACCAGGACGCGGCCGCCCATCCAGGCGTCGACTTCGCGAACCCAGTCGAGATTCAGCAAAGTGGCGCGGTGAATGCGGAAGAACCGGCGCGGATCCAGTCGGGTTTCCAGATCGCCCACGGCATGATCCACAACGTAATTCTTGCCCTCGGTCGCGGCGTAAGTAAGTTTATCTTGTGCGAAGAAATGAGTGACTTTGGCCAGGTCTACAACCTGAATCTTCTCACCGACGCGAGAGGCGATGCGCTCCGGATAGGCGGTGAGGGCCGGCTGCCTGACGGCTTCGCTGAGTTGCGCGAGCAGGGCTTTCCAATCCGGCCGCGGCACGGGGCTAGCGCGCAGGCGTTCGATTTTGTCGAGAGCGCGCGAGAGATGTGACGGCTCGATCGGTTTCAGCAGGTAGTCGATCGAATTTACTTCGAACGCCTGGAGCGCGTACTGATCGAAGGCGGTGGTGAAAACGACCAGGGGCTGCGGGTCGAGATACGCCAGCATTTCGAAACCGGTCATGCCGGGCATCTGGATATCGAGGAACAGCACATCGACCGGCCTTTCACTCAAGGCAGCCAGGGCGTCGATGGGGTCGGTGCTGGAACCAGCGATCTCCACGCGGCCGGACTCTTCGAGCATACGCAGAAGGCGCTTCACCGCCAGCGGTTCATCATCGACCACGAAGGCGTGGATCATACCAGGACTTTCTTTTGCGGAACGGCGATTGAAACCAGCATGCGGCCGTCGCGGCGGGTGAATTCCAGGCCGCCGGCGCCGTCGAACAAAGCGGCGAGGCGGTCGCGGAGATTCTCGAGGCCGTGGCCGGCGCGCAAGGCCGAGGCGTCAAAGCCGGGACCGTCGTCGCTGACGTCGAGGAAGAGGCAACCGGAATCGACTCGAGCCGAAACGCGGATCTCGCCGCCGGAGCGGCTGGGCGAGACGACGTGCTTGATCGAGTTCTCGACCACCGTCTGCAGAGTCAGCGGGGGCAGCTCGAATTCTTCGAGGCCGCTGGGGATGTTCAGGGTATAGCGCAGGCGTTCGCCGAAGCGCATCCTTTCGATTTGCAAATAATCCTCGACCACGCGGAGCTCCTGGCGAAGCGGTACGACCGGCCTCGCGCTGGTATCGAGGGAATAGCGCAAAAGGGCGGCCAGGCGTTCGACGGTGCGTTCGGCGCGGGCGGGATCTTCCCGGATGAGGGCACTGATCGAGTTCAATGTATTGAACAAGAAGTGCGGATGAATGCGCGATTCGAGCGAGGAAAGACGCGCCTGCACCTCCCGCTGGCGGGCGCGCTCTTCTTCCAATTGCCGCGCCTGCAATTCCATCCGGGCGGTGCGGAGGCGGTGCGCAAGAAACTCCACGAGCGTGACGACGCCGCCCAAAAGAATCGTAATCGCCACCGCGATGCGCACGCCGTCGCGGAAGTTCACCCAAAAGAAAGCGGGAGAAGACCAGCCGGAAGCGAGGAAAACCAGGTTGGCCGCCAAAGATCCCACTAATGCCATGGCGAGCAGAATCGAGAAAGAGGCAACCCAGGGATACGGCTGGCGCAGGCGACCGAGCCTGGCATTCATCACATACATCGCCGCGAAACAAAGGGTTCCGATGCAGTACGAGTAGATGATCGAAGCGCGGAAGAATTCCCAGAGATGCAGCGAAGAGGGGGAGCGATAGACGAAGGCGAACAGAGCCGGGATCACCCCGCCGGCCGTGTTGACCAGCAGAGCGACCCCGATACGCCGCAATGGAGTGTTGATTCTCATTTCGCGACGTGGCAGCCCAAGCATTGTACCGTGCCGGTGAGACTGCCGGTTGACAGGAAGGCGCGGGCCTGGCTGAGATGACCGTTTTCCGGATCGTCGACCGCGGCCAGCTTCAAGAACCACTGCCGGGCTTGTTCGGCGCCGCCGAGGCGCTGGTATCCTTCAGCCAGACCAAACAGCAACTCGCCGCGGGCATGCCCGGGCAACTGATCGAAACGGGCTTGCTGCAACTCATAGGCGCGTTCGTAATCGGCGAGTCCCATGCGAAGCAGCTCTTTTCCATTGTCGCCCGGGACATTGCGGCTGGCGATGAGCAAAGTGGCGCCGCGGGGAATGATCACGCCCAAATTGTCGGGCGCCAGGGCGACGGCGGCGGCCATCTCATCGAGTCCGTTCTTGTACAGTTCCGCGGCTTTGGGGAGATCACCGCGCTGCGCGGCGAGGCCGCTCAGGTAGAACGTGCCGGAACCATGCCAGACCATGGCTTCGGCATGCCTGGGGTTCGCAGACAGTATGTCTGCGCACTTCTTCATGGCGCGGTCAAGGGCCTCACGATTTCCCGCGAGCCCCGCGAAGAAATCGGCACGGATCACGTAGTCGAAACGCTCCTGAGCGCCGAGCAGAGCCGCGGCCGCCAGCAACAAGATCATCTGAGTCTTGGCAATCATGTGAACCTCCTGGTGCCATTCAAGCGCGGGAAGCCGGCGGCGTCGCGGTGTTTCGGATCATCCGTTGGAATGACGGATGAACCGTCGATTTCGGGAGAAGAACCGTATACTGGCGGAGGAGGAGTGCGAATGATTTTCGCCGGCGTTGCCTTGGCGCGGCGTCTCGAAGCAGCCGAAGCGGCGATCGCGCGCGGTTGTGCGGAACGGCAGCCCGGGTCGGCCGTATTGGAAGCCGGAGGCGGCGTCGCCTTATTTCAAGGAGCCGATTCGCCGCTCACCCAGGCGGTGGGCCTGGGTTTGAACGGACCGGTGGCGAAAGCGGAGTTAAATGCGATCGAAGCGTTTTTTCGCGCACGGGGAGCGCCGGTCAGGATCGACCTTTGCCCGCTTGCGGATGCGGGCTTGCTCGATTCGCTGGGGCGGCGCGGATACCGGGTCACGGAATTTAACAACGTTCTGGTCCGGCAACTGGCAAGCCCGGAAATCACGCTGACGCCGCGCGTGCGGCGCGCTCTGCCGGACGAATGCGACGTGTGGGCGCACGCGGCCGGGTGCGGTTTTTTCGAACAGGCCGAATTAACCGAAGCCGAGATGGATGTGGGCCGGGCCATTTTCACGATGCCGGGGGCGCTTTGTTATCTGGCCACTTCCGAGGCCGGCGAGAGCAGCGGCGGGGGCGCTCTGGCAACGTGCGGCAGCATGGCCATGCTGTTCGCCGACAGCACGGTTCCGTGCCATCGGCGCCAGGGGGTGCATCGCGAATTGATTGCGGCGCGACTCAATGAGGCGGCGGCGCTCGGCTGCGATACGGCTACGGCGTCAACCGCGCCGGGCTCGCAATCGCAGCGTAATTACGAGCGGATGGGGTTTCAGGTGGCGTACACGAAGATCACCCTGGTGGGATAGCGGGGAAACGTCCGCCTGTCCCGGTTTATGGCTCTGGGACGGCGTGGCGTACCAACAATTCGACGGCTCGCCCATTGCCGGCGCGCCCGGCGGCGCGGGCATGCTCCCAGGCTGCGCCGCGATCACCGCGCACGGCGTAAATCTCGGCGAGCGCGACGTGGGCATCGGCATAGCCGGGATCGAGTCGCACGGCTTCCAGCAGCAGGCCCAGCGCTTCTTCCTGGCGGTTCTGCATTCGATACAGTTGCGCAAGATTGTGAAACGGGCGCGGGTCCGACGGATTCTGCGCAATCGCGGCCCGCTGCTCCGCGATATGGCGGGCCGTCTCCTGATCGAGCGCGAAATCGATGACTTCCTTGCGCCAGAAGCTCACTGCTGCGATCCTACCAAAACCAGGCGGACGTCCATCACGTTGGTGTGGGTGGGACCGGTTTTGACCAGGTCGCCGAGCGCTTCGAAGTAGCGGTAGGAGTCATTGCGGTCGAGATAGGCGCGGGCATCCGGCTGCCGGCCGAGCGTGCCGCCGTCGGCAAGGGCGCCGGCGGCGTCGGTGGGGCCATCGGTGCCGTCGGTACCGGCGCTAAAGATTACGGTGTTCGGGAGGCCGGCGATATCGAGCGCGGCGGCGAGGACAAATTCCTGGTTGCGGCCGCCACGGCCTTCGCCTCTCAAGGTAACGGTGGTTTCGCCGCCCGAAATCACGCACGCCGGCGGGCGGATGGGATGGCCGCTGCGGACTATCTCGCGCGCGATGGCGGCGTGCACGCGGGCGATCTCGCGCGTCTCGCCCTGCACCTCGCTGGAGAGGAGAAGCGGGCGCAAACCAAGCTCGCGAGCGCGGCGCGCGGCGGCCGCCAGGGCCAGCCGGTTGCTGCCGATCACGGTATTGCGGACCCGGGCAAAGAGGGCATCCTCGGGCTTCGGGGTCTCCGGCAATTCGCCGCGCGCTCCCGATTCCAGACGAGTCCGCACGGAAACCGGCAGGCGGGCCGATATGCCGTACTTTTCGAACACAGACAAGGAATGCGCAAACGTCGTAGCATCGGGCGCGGCGGGGCCGGAGCCGATTGTGCCGGGATCGTCGCCAATGACATCGGAGAGCAGCAGGGCTTCGACGCGGGCCGGCGCGGCGAGGCGCGCCAACTGCCCGCCTTTGATGCGCGAGGTGTGCTTGCGAACCGTGTTGATTTCGTGAATGTCGGCGCCGCAGGCAAGCAGCAGGCGCGTGATTTCCTGTTTTTCCTCCAGGGTCACGGGATCGGCCGGCAGCGGCATCAGAGCGGAAGCGCCGCCGGAAATCAGGCAGACGACCAGATCGTCGCGGCCGGCGCTGCCGGCGATCTCGGCGATGCGGCGCGCTCCTTCCACGCCGCGCTGGTCGGGCACGGGATGCCCGGATTCATGCAATTGGATGCGGCGCAGCTTAACACCCGACGCCTCTTTCACATTGAGGAAACCCGCGGTGATGCGGCACCCGATCACGCGCTCCGCGGCCTCGGCCATCGACGCGCCTGCCTTGCCGGCGCCGACCACATAGATATTACGGAAGCGCGCCAAATTGATGCGCTTCAGGTGGCGGACGACGGCGGCGCCAGGATCGGCCGCCGCCAGCGCGGCTTGAAAAATAGAAAGCGCGCGGCGGCGCAATACGGACGTCGAGACGTGCTTGATCATTTCAGAAGCGGGTGCCGGAGGATGGCTTCGACTGCGTCGGCGGGATCGTCGCTCTGAATGGCGATATGGATATCAGCCAGAGCATACGATTCGCGGCGCGACCCGTAAAGAGCGGCAACTTTTTCCGGGTCGCGCGCCAGGGGGCGGTGGGCGGCGGCGGCGGTGCGGCGGGAGACGATGTCGAACGGACAATCGAGCCACACCGTGAGACCGTGATCCTGTAAAATGCGGCGCGTCTCGGGCTGCATGAACGCGCCCCCACCGAGGGCGACCACTGCCGGACGGCCGCGTTCGATCCAGAGCGCGTGCCGGCGCACGATTTCAGTCTCGATGCGGCGGAACTCGGGCTCGCCGCGTTTTTCGAAAATCTCGGAAATCGAAGTCTTCTCGGCGGCTTCGATCTCGTCGTCGGTATCGAAAAAACTCCAGCCGAGCCGGTGCGCGAGGAGCCGGCCAATGGTCGATTTGCCGGAACCCATGAAACCGACCAGGTAAATGCCGGGGGTGCCTTTCAGCTTGATGTTCATGCGGTTTGATTCAAGGCGGCCATGCGCGACTCCACAAACGAGGGAAACAGGCGCATGGCAACAATAAACAGCCAGCCGCTGCGGGGCGTCACGACGGTGCGCGCGTCGCGCTCGATGCCACGCCGGATCGCGGCGGCGCATTGTTCAGCCGTGATGGTAAACCGCCGCGCCCGCACCATTGCGTTGGGAGGCGAGCCCCCGCGGGCGTGCTGCTGGAACGCGGTACGCACATACCCCGGACAGACGACCATGGTACGGACACCGTCGCGCTTCAATTCCATGCGCAGACCTTCGGTGAAGGCCCCGACGGCGAACTTGGAAGCGCTGTAAAGGGTTAGCCATGGCAGCGAAACTTTGCCGGCAATCGAACCCACGTTGACGATCATGCCGTGGCGGCGTGCGCGCATGTGCGGAACCACCAACTGCGTCAGACCAAGGAGCGCAAAAAAATTCAGCTCCATGAGGCGGCGCACTTCCTCGAGCGGCGCGTTCCAGGAAGGGAGATACAAGCCGGCGCCGGCGTTGTTGATGAGGATATCGATGGAGCCGTAGCGGGCCAGTGTACGCTCGACGACGGAGCGGCGCGTCTCTTCGCTGGTGATATCGCCGGGCGTGATCAGGGCGCCGGTGCCGGCGGCCGCGGCGGCGAGCCCCGCTTCGGAGCGCGCGGCGAGCGACAGCCGGGCTCCGGCGCGCGCGAGCTCCATCGCGCAGGCGGCCCCAATACCTTCCGAAGCGCCGGTAATGAGGGCCACGCTACCTTTGAGTTGCATGAACGCACGGCGAATGCGGGCATCGCATTGCTGGTGATTCGCCGGAAACGCCATAATATTAGCATGGCATCGGGGTTGATCCCACTTTTTCCGCTGTCCGTAGTCGTCTTTCCGCGGACACCGCTGCCGCTGCATATTTTCGAAGAGCGCTACAAGGAGATGGTGGGAAACGCGATTCGCGACAACTCGGAATTCGGCATCGTGCTTGCGCAGGAAGAGGGCATCGTGAACGCGGGTTGCACGGTAATCGTCGAGAAACTCAAGCACATGTACCCGGACGGCCGGATGGATGTTTTGACGCGGGGGCGGCGCCGCTTCGAAATCCAGTCGCTCAATGAGGAAAAGTCGTATCTGCAGGCCCAAGTCACCTTCTTTGACGATGACGATCTTTCGGAAACTCCGGCGGAACTACGCGACCGGGCGCTCGCGAATTACCAGGCGCTCAGCCAGCTCGGAGTGACGCACGTCCCGGAGGAGCCGAACCTGAAGGACCCCCAGCTCAGCTTTCAGCTCGCGCACGCGGT
>DATGII010000192.1:0-2748 GCA_035295805.1 Bryobacteraceae bacterium
ATCGGGCGTTTTGTGTTTCCAGACGACGAACAAAGCGATCAGGAGCGCGAGAGTGAGAGCCGCGGCGGTGAAGATGGCGGTACGGGGTGGCGGCGTGCGCGCGGGCGCGGAAGGCAGAATAGCGGAATTTTCGGGAGCAGAGAAGCTTTGCGGTTCCGAGAATGTGAAGACGGGCTCATAGCGGCCCTTGGGAATTTGGATGCGGACCGGATCGGCGCTGCCTTGCTGCGCGTAATATTCGATGAGGCGGGAGCGGAGGCGGCCCATCTCGACGCGGACCAATGAGTCGACCTTAGGGTCGTGATCCCCGGTGCGGCCAAAAACTTCGACGGCAAGGAGAGCTTCCTTGAGCGAGGCACCCTGGCCCTTGAGGCTCTCTTCGACCAGGAATCGCAGGAGGCTGGCGCGACGGTCGGCGCCCGAGAAGAGTGGATCGGCCAAGATGCGTTCGAGTTGGCTGCGAACGGCATCGGCCCGGTTCATGTGGTCATTTTACAATCGAAGGCAGGAGCGGCCGGCCGGCGCGGGGTGACGCGCACCGCTACTTCCGGACGTAACCAGTTGCATCGGTATGCGTGTCGGCGGCGTGGCGCGTTCCATTCAAGCGGCGGTGAATCCGGCTCCCCGAACGATGCACCGGTGAGTAACGTGTCCCGGCCCACAATTGGGGTTCGTTATTTTGTCTCACTCTGAGCCCGGGTGCAAGTACATTTTTGCGGAAACGAACTGCGCCAGAATGTCCGGGCCGGCTGGGACAGACTGTCGCGCAGCGTATTGATAAGATGTTTAATTCCAATCGCTTACGGCTGGAGATACACATGCTACCAGGTGGACATGATCAATTCAGAGCGTGGGATTGCTGAGAACGCCAGCTGGTGGCGAACGGGTCTCGATTGGCGGGCATGGACGGCGCTGACGGGTTTGACGCTCGGCCTGCTGCTTGCGACCTCGGTGCGCGCAGGCGATCTCGGTGCCGGGCTGTCGGGGCAAATCTCAGACCATGGGTTGCCCGTGAGCGGCGCGATCGTGACGGTGGACAACGGGAGTTTCCTCGGGAGCGTGAATACCGACGGCGCCGGCCGTTTTACTTTCGAGCAACTCAGGCCGGGGCGCTATCAGTTTCGCGCGTCGGCGCATGGCTACGCGGTGTTTGAGCGGATTGTGACGGTGCGTGCCAACAGCGGCCTGAACCGGATCGAGGTGAAGGATCTGATTCCGGCCGATCAGCAGACCGTCTCGGTGAAAGAGCTGGCGACTCGCAGGATGGCGCAAAACTAAGCCCGCGTCGGGCTTGGGTCAGGCGATGATCGTGAACCCGCCGTCCGGGCGGGCGACGGCCGCCGGAAAGCTCCAGGTCGCGGTGGGCCGGGTGACTGTGGAGGCGGCGATGGATCGTCCGGCGCGATCGAAAATCTGCCAGCCTAAGGATCCGCCGCGCTGCCAGCCCGAGCCGTCGATCCAGACGAGCAAAGTATCGCCGCGCGAGTTTCGCGCAAGCGACGGATACTTGCGTTTGGGATTTTCTCCGGGTGGCGAGATCAGAGCTTCCTGGGCGTGCTGGACGCCGCGCTGCACCGGTGCGAAGTAGACCTGGGTCTGCGTCTCCCAGGCCGCCAGGACCTCGTCGCCCGACTCGAGGAACGCCATGCTGCTCATCGGGCAGGCATTGATGTTCCAGGGATGGAGCATTTCGGTGGAGAACGATTTCCCGCCGTCGACGGACCGCAGCAGGTAGATATCGCGGTGCACGTCCTGGGTGGCCGAGCGGTAAAGCCCATAGACCGTTCCGCCGGAGGCGGCGAACAAGCGCATGCCGCAACAGCCGCAAGCGCCGGTGAGTTGCGCAGTGGCGGGATGCTCAGCGGCGAACGTCGCGCCGTCGTCTTCCGAGCGCGCGATCCAGACCTCGCGGCCGGCCTCTCCCTGCCGCGCGCCGGGGAGCTTCCCGTGCCAGCCGACCAAGACGCCGCCATGCTGATCGGCTGCGATGGTTCCGCCGCCATCGAGCCCGAAAGTCTTCAACATCAGATTCCGTTGGGGCTCGAAGGCGCGGCGGGCGGGATCGAGCCGTGCATAGAGCATCGGCGAACCCGGTTTGCCGGCTTCGGGGTTGAGCGGACCGCGCGGCTCGGCCTGATCGGAGCCGTTCCAGGCCACGTGGACGCGCTGGCTCCGACCGACCGCGATCTGCGCGCCGCGAATGGCGCCGATGGCAATGGCGCTTCCGGGCTGGCTGTTGACGCGAACGGGCGTCGAGAAGGCGCCGCCGAAATCGGTAGAGCGCGTATAGAAAACGTCGCCGTGTTGAGGATCGCCTAAGAAATAGATCAGGTGCAGAACGCCGTCCCTCAGGACCACTTGGGGCTGGATTCCACCTGCGGGCACGGCGATGACACGAACCGGCTCGCTGTTTGAAGCCGTCGCCGCCAAGGCGAACGGAGCCGCGGACAGGCCCGCGAGAAACTCGCGTCTGGTCGAACGCAGGACCATCTTGCTATTTTAGGCGAGTTTGCTTCACCGGGTTCGAAGGGAGGCTTTGTTAAACTCGGCTCGTGCGGCGCGGTGGGCCGCGGAACCGCACCAAGGAGCATACATGTCGAAGCAAGACGAAGCGGGTCTCATACTGAAGCTGTATGAACTGCGCCGCGAGGAAGTGATGCGCAAGGCGCGCGATTGGTTTTTCCGGGATTTCAACCCCGAGTCCCTGGACGATTTCAATAAAGCCATGTTCAGCGATAAGAGCGGCTA
>DATGII010000193.1:0-8325 GCA_035295805.1 Bryobacteraceae bacterium
CCCTGCAGCCCCTTCTCTTCCCCGGTCACCACGACGAATAGCAGCGACCGACGCGGCCGGGCTTTGGTCTCGTGCAGGGTGGCCGCGAGATCGAGCAGCGTCGCGACTCCCGATGCGTTATCCATGGCGCCGTTGTAGATGCGGTCGCCATTGATCGGCTCGCCGACGCCCAAGTGGTCCATGTGTGCGGAAAGCACTACGTATTCATTACGCAACGCGGGATCCACACCTGAATAACTCGCCACGACATTCTGCGATTGGATCTCCCTGCGCGCCACTTTGACTTTGGCGCGCAGGGTCGCCGTCAGTGGAAATCGCGGCAGGGGTTTGCCGGCATCGGAAAGCGCCAGCAACTCCGCCAACGTATGTCCCGATCCCGCCAGCCACTTGTCCGCATGGTCCGGATTCACTGTCACGGCGAGTTTCAGATCGCGATTGTCCTCGAGGGCGGGATCGGCCAGCGCCATCGATTCCTGGAAACGCGCCAAAGAAGACCGGCTCCAGGGCAGGTCGGCGGTGTGGGGATTTTGAATCGTGACCGTGCCGATGACGCCGGCTTTGCGCAAAAAGGGAGCGCGCTCGGTCGCGGTTTGATAATGCGCCTTGAGCGGACCCGGAATGCCCGACGGGCTGCCCGCGAGCGTGACAATAATCTTGCCGCGCAGATCGAGGCCGGCCAGGTCGTCATAGTGGTTTTCCGGAACGGTCAGCCCGTAACCCGCGAACACCAGCGGCGCTTCGACCGATTCGGCGGGATCCACCCGAACGCCGATGAAGGCATCCTCGCCGGATTTCAAGCGCTCGACTTTTCCGTTGCGCACCAGATCGAGGGTGCTCTCGGATTCCACCAGCTTGCGCCCGTGAAAGGCCACCGGCTGGATGAACCCCTGGGTACCCGCGGCCTGGAGGCCGTCGCGCTCGAACTGCGCCGCGATGTAATCCGCAGCTTGACGATGCGTCGGGCTGCCGGTCTCGCGCCCTTGCATCCGGTCATTGGCCAGGGCTTCGACGTATGACCACCAGCGTTGGCCGGCGCCGTCCGCGGCCGCTAAGGCCGCGGCCGCCGCGAGCATCAGTGCGGGCGCGGAACGCCGCATCATTTCTTCCCTTTCGCTTGTTTGTACGCTTCCCGGATCGCCTGCATCTGGCGCGCGTGGGATTCCGCATGCTGTGCCGCGCCCTCGACGAATTGCAGCAGCGTGACCGGCCCCCGCTCGGTGTGATTGCCGGCACGGGTAAAGGCGCTTTCGGGCAGGTCCTTGAGCAGTTCGTGATTCTCGGCGCGCACGCGCCGGAACGTCTCGAGCGATTGTTTCGGCTTGCGCCGCGTGTAGTCGAGGTTCCTGGCCCAGGCATCCTGATCAAAAGCCACAATGGTGGGATTGCTTTCCGCGATCACCTGGCGGAAGCGGTGGGCCATCACCATCTCGGCGTCGGCCAGGTGCGCGACAATCTGCCGGATGCTCCACTTGCCGGGAGCGGGGGTGAAATCCTCTTCCTCACCGAACACGCCGGTCAGCACCACGGCCAGCACTTCGGGCCCGCGTCGAAATCGTTCCAGTAGCGTTGGTATGTCAGCCATCGTCTCAATAGTAATCGGCGCAGCTCAGATAGTAGCCGCACTGTTCGCAAATCAGCTTGCATTTCCGCGGCGCCAGGCGCGTGGAACAGACCGGGCAGTAGAGCATCGGTTCGGTTTCCTCCCGCTTACGCGCAGGCTGCGTCTCGGCGTCGCTTTCTTTCACGATTGCCCCGATTATAACGCGGCCCGCCGCGGGTTACTGTTCCCAACCGCCGCCCAGCGCCGTATATAACTGCACGAGGGCCAAACGCTCATTCAGACGGGCGCGCGCGAGGTTGAGCTGCGCGGAAAACCAGTTGGTCTGGCTGGTGAGCACTTCCAGGTAGCTGGTGGCGCCGCCGCGGTAGCGCAGGTCGGAGAGGCGCGCCGCGTCCTCCGCGGCGGCGGTCAAGCGTTGCTGGTGCTCGCGAAATTCGCGAACCTTCTGATAGGCGATGAGCCCATCGGAAACCTGGCGGAAGGCGGTTTGGATGGTCTGCTGATACGCGAGAAGCGCCTGCTGTTGTTGCGCCTCGGTGAGGCGCAAGTTCGACCGCAAGCGGCCGGCTTCGAAGATGGGCTGCGTAAGCGGCGCGCTGAAGTTCCACGCGGCGCCCGGCCCGGTAAAAAGGCTGCCCAGATTCGGACTCTGAATTCCCGCGCCCCCGGTGAGTGGAAGGCTGGGAAAGAAGGCTGCGCGCGCCACCCCGATGTTCGCCGTGGCTGCCGCGAGCTGCTCTTCGGCGGCGCGAATATCCGGCCGCCGCTCCAGCAGGCGCGAAGGCAGCCCGGCCGGAATCAGCGGAGGCACGGGCTGATCGGCGAGAACCCGCCCGCGCGGAATCGCGTGTGGATTATCGCCGGTGAGCGTGCTGATAAGGTCTTCCTGCAAGCCGATCTGGCGCTGCAGATCGGGAATGGTCTCCGCCGCGGTCTCGACCAATTGCTCGGCCTGCCGCACATCGACAAGCCCCGCGGCGCCGCCGTTGGCCAGCGTTTCGGTCAACGCCAGGGACTCGCGGCGCGACTGGAGAGTCTGGTTCGCGATCTCCAGTTCGCTATCGAGCTCACGCATTTCGAAATACGCAATCGCGATATTTGAAAGAAAGGCGGTAAGAATCTCCCGCCGGTTCCATTCAGCGGCCAGAAGATTCTGGCGGGCCGCTTCCGTGGCCCGGCGGTACCGGCCCCAGAAATCGAGGTTCCAGGAAAAAAGTCCTTCGAGCTGAAAGAAGGTAAAAGAAAAATTCCCAAGCTTCTGGCCTGAGAACCCCGCCGAGGAACCGACCGTGGGGAACTGTTCGGCGCGCGTGATTCCCACCTGCGCCTGGGCCTGCAGAATGCGGCTGGCGGCGATCTTCACGTCGTAATTATTTTCCAGCCCTGTCCGAATCAGCTTCTGCAGCTCGGGGTCCTGGAATAGCTCGAACCACTTCTGGTCTCCGAGCGAGGCGGCGGGCGCTGCCTGGTCCGGCGCGTGAAAGTAGGATTGCGGCACATTGACCGGCGGCCGCCGGTAATTGGGTCCTACTGTGCAGCCGGCAACGAGCAGCAGCAAAGGAAGGGCGCCTGCGGAAGCGCGAGTCACGCGCGACCCTCCTCCGGCTCGGGCCGGTCCCCCGCCCTGCTCCATCGTTTCACTCGCGCCGTGAGAGATTCAACGATGTCGAACGTGACAGGGATCAGGAAGATCGCCAGCAGCGAAGCGGCCAGCATCCCGCCAATCACCGCAGTGCCGAGAATCCGGCGCGAGATCGCGCCCGAGCCGGTGGCGATCGATAACGGAATACAGCCCAGGATGAACGCGAACGCCGTCATCAGAATCGGCCGCAAGCGGATCCGCCCTCCGATCAAGGCCGCATCGGCCGGGGTTCTACCCGAGTCGTATTCCCGCTTAGCGAATTCGACGATCAAGATGGCGTTCTTGGCCGCCAGCCCGATCAGCATCACCAGGCCGATCTGGGCGTAGACGTCGTTCTCAAAGTGGCGCGCCCACAGGAACACGTATGCTCCCAAGACAGCGATGGGCGTACTCAGCAGCACGCTGAAGGGTAGCGACCAGCTTTCATACTGCGCAGCGAGAATGAGGAAGACGAACAGCAGCGATAATCCGAACACCTGAATCGTCGACACGCCTTGCGCCGCTTTCTGTTCCTGGAACGACATGCCCGAGTAATCGAAACCCATTTCACGCGGCATGGTGGCGGCGAACGTGTCTTCGAGCGCCTTCATCGCCTGGCCGGAACTGTAGCCGGGGGCGGCGTTCGCATTGATCTGCGCGGCGTGATACTCGTTGTAGCGCATGGTGAACTCGGGACCGCTGATGCTGGTGATGTTGGTAACTGCGCCCAAGGGAACCATCTCGCCGTTGCGGCTGGCGACGTAGAACTGCCCGATGTTGTTGATGTTGGTGCGGTAGTCACCCTCCGCTTCGACATACACCTGCCATTGGCGTCCGAAGCGGTTGAAGTAGTTGACGAGATATCCTCCCAGAAACGCGCCCATGGTTTGATAGACGTCGGCAACATTCACCTGCTGCCGTTCGACCTTGGCGCGGTCCACGGCGACATAATCCTGCGGCACGTCGGGCAGATAGGAGGTTGCGACGGCGCTCAGCTCGGGCCGCTTGCGCGCGGCGGCGACGAATTTATTTACGTTCTCGGTAAGAAAGGAAAGATCGGCGCCGGAGCGGTCTTCGAGCATGAAAATCACGCCGCCGGAAGTGCCGACGCCGGGAATCGCGGGAGGCGCAAATGAGAAGCCCACTCCTTCCGGGAGCTTCGACAGCTCCGCCGTAATGCGCTGCTGGATGGCGCTGTATTGTTCTTCGGGCTTCTTGCGCTCGTCCCAAGGCTTTTCCGTGACGAAGAAAAAGGCGCTATAGGTGTTTTGCACCCGGCTGAGAAGGCTCAAGCCGATCACCGAGGTGCATCCCGCCACGCCGGGCGTGCTCAGGATTTTGTCTTCGACAAGCCGCGCCGCGTCGGCTGTTCGCTGCAGCGAAGCCGCGTAAGGCAACTGCAGGTTCACATAAATATAGCCGTAATCCTCCTCCGGCAGGAAGGAATTAGGCAATCGCCGCCCGATGAGCACGGCCGCGGCGGAAATCACCGCGAGCAGCGCCAGCGCGACCGCCGCTTTCCGGATCAGCACCGCGGAAATTCCGACGTAGCCTTCGGTGACGCGGGTGAAGGCGCGGTTGAAACCTCTAAAGAAGCGGCCCAGCAGGCCGGGTTTTCTCGTCCGGTCTTTCGGCTTCAGTAAGAGCGCCGAAAGCGCGGGGCTCAGCGACAGCGCGTTAAAGGCCGAGAGGAGCACCGAAATCGCGATCGTAACGGCGAACTGCTGGTACAGACGCCCGGTAATGCCACCAATGAAAACGGTGGGAATGAACACGGCCGCCAGAATGAGCGCGATGGCGATCACCGGCCCGGACACTTCTTCCATCGCCTTGAGCGAGGCATCGCGGGGCGACAGGCCCTCCTCAATGTGCCGCTCGACGGCTTCGACCACGATGATCGCGTCATCCACCACGAGCCCGATGGCCAGCACCAGTCCGAACAACGAAAGCGTGTTGATCGAGAAACCGAGCAGCGGAAACAGGGCAAACGTGCCGACTAACGAGACCGGCACCGCCAGCAGCGGGATCAAGGTCGCGCGCCAGCCCTGGAGGAAAAGATACACGACCAGCACGACGAGCCCTAATGCCTCGAGCAGGGTGACGAGAATCTCCCGCATTCCCGCGGTGACCGATGCGGTAGTGTCGAGACTGACGGTGTAGACCAGGTCGTGGGGAAAGGCCCGGCTAAGCTGCGCGATGCGCGCGCGGACCCCGTTGGCGGCATCCACGGCGTTGGAGCCGGGAAGCTGATAGCAGGCGAGGATCGCCGAGGGTTTTCCGTTATAGCGGCCCTGCAAGCTGTAGATCTGAGCGCCCAGCTCGATGCGCGCAACATCTTTCAGGCGCAGGATAGAGCCGTCGGCGTTCGCGCGCAGCACTATATTGTCGAAGTCTTCGGGCGCCACGAGGCGCCCTTGCGTGCGCACGGTATAGGTGAACTGCTGGCCTCCGGGAACCGGCTCGCCGCCCACCTGCCCGGCCGGATTCACATTGTTCTGCGCCTGCAGCGCCTGGATAATCTGCGGGACCGTGATCTGCAGCTTGGCCAGTTGATCGGGCTTGACCCACACGCGCATGGCATATTGCCCGGCCCCGAAAACGTTGATCTGCGAGATCCCGGGGACACGGGTGAGTTCATCCACCAGGTTGATGTAGGCGTAATTGGCGAGAAAAACGCTGTCGTAGGCGCCGTGCGGCGAGGAGAGGGCGATCAACATGAGCGGCGCGGTCGGCGATTTGCGGATGGTCAATCCCGCCGTATTCACTTGCGCGGGCAGCTGCGATTGCGCCTGGGAAGTACGCAGCTGGGTTAACACCTGGTCGATGTTGGGATCGGTCTTGACGTCGAAATCCACCGTGATCTGGGTTTGCCCGTTGTTGGAATTCACGGAGTACATGAAGTTCATGTTGTCGACGCCTGTGATCTGGGCTTCGAGAGGAGCGGCAACGGATTGCTCGAGGGTTTGCGAATCCGCACCCGGATACGTGGCCGACACCTGGATTTCGGGAGGAACAATGCCGGGAAATTGCGCGACTGGGAGAGCGACGATTGAAACCAGCCCCACGATTACGGTGAGGAGGGCGATCACGATGGCCACGATGGGCCGCCGGATGAAAAATCTCGACATGCGCTATTGTCCTGTAGCCGGCGGCGCGCCGGCATCGGGCTTGGGCGTCACCACGGTTCCGTCATTCACTTTCGAGGTTCCTTCCGAGATGACGCGTTCTCCCGGCTTGAGACCGCTTTCGATGATCCACAGCGGGCCCACGCGGTCGCCTACCTGTACCGATCGAATACTCACGCGATTGTCCGGGCCGACCACCGCCACCTGATACCGGCCTTGCAGCTCGGCAACGGCGCGCTGCGGCACGAGCAAGGCGCCGCGCTTGATGCTGGTGGCGGCGCGGATGCGGCCGAACTGGCCCGGACGAAGCACATTGCCGGGATTCGGAAATGCGCCAACGAGGCGGATCGTCCCGGTCTGGCTGTTCACCTGGCGATCCGCGAACACGATCCGGCCCGCATGGGGATACACCGTCTCGCTCGCCAGCGTGAGTTGCAGGGGAACGGCGCTGTTGGCGCGCAGCAAATCGAGGCCTCGGCCGGATTGCACGCGTCCGGCCAGCGCCAGGTATTCCTGCTCGCTGATGGAAAAATAAACTTTGATGGGATCCACCTGCGAGACTGTCGTGAGCACCGCGGCGGGTCCGACGAGATTGCCGATTTGCGTAGTCGCAATGCCGGCAATGCCATCGATGAGCGAGCGAACGTGCGTGAAATCGAGATTCAGCTCGGCTTGTTCGACCGCTGCTTCGTAGGTTTGAATACTCGCCTGCGCCGACTTCACCTGCGCTTCGTATTGCGCCTGCGCCTGAATATCGTTATCGAGCTGGCTGTGCGCGATGGCACGGGCCTCGGCCAAGGGCGTATCCCGCTTTACGTTGATGATCGCCAACTGGAGCTGCGCCTGGGCCTGCGCGAGCAAGGCGCGCGCCTGCGCGAGCTGACCGCGCGTCTGATCGAGCGCAGCCTGGAACTGGCGCGGATCGATTTCGAACAGGACGTCGCCTTTATGTACGAACGATCCCTCGCGATACTTCTGTTCGACGAGGTAGCCGCTCACCTGCGGTTGAATAATGGCGTTGACATAGCCGTCGAGCGTAGCCACCCAATTGCCATAAATCGGGACGTCCTTCTGCGTGACCGGAGTGACCAGCACGTCCGGCGGCGGTGGGGGCGGGACGCCCGCCTGGCTCCCCGCGCAGCCCTCCAGCAGCGCGGCCGCGCAGGCCAGTGCAACTATCGCGCAATCTCGGAGTTTCATTCGTTTTCTCTTGAACGTTCCGGTTCGAGACGCGCGGCCAGGTACGAGAACAGTACGGCGCGGTACTCTCGAATGTATTGCCTCCTCTCGTGGGAGGATGCCTCCGCGTATAGTTGAGTCAGTCCTTTCATTACCTGCAATGTCACGGCCGCCAAGGCCAGCGATTTGGCTCTGGCGGTACGGGGACAGACGGCGGTGAAGCAGCCGGCAAGGCGGTGGCGCAGCGTCCGGCGAAGAGATGCCGGACTTCTCGTGGCGGACGGGGCGTCGAGCAGCGCAAGAAAAGCCGGATGGCTTTCCACGAAACCAACGGTTAAAGTTATGAGACGCGCTACCACGTGCTGAAGACTCAAATGTTTTGCTTCCGACTCCAGCGCGGCCAGCCGAGCGTCGTAGTCTTTCCCGTATTCGGTGCGCAACGCGTGAGTAATCGCCTGTTTGTTCGGAAAAAACTGATAGAGCGATCCGATCGGAGCGCGCGCCCGTTCCGCGATCGCGCTCATGGTGGCAGGTTCGTACCCGACCTCCGCGATCACCGAAGCAGCGCCGTGGAGCAACTGGGCGACGCGACGCTCGCCGCGCGGCTGCTGCGGAACGCGCCTGGGTTCCTGAGCCGGATGAGTATGGACGTTCACGCGCCCTAACATGAGGGTCGGCTCATATTTACTTCTGATGCTACATCGCGTACGGAAGATCCCGGAACGGCCCGAAAGAGCTAGTGCGTAACGGGGACGGGCCGGCCCTGCGCCCGGCGGCCTAATTGCCTACAATAGAGGCAAGCTTATGAAACTCAGTGCGGTGGTGCTGGTACTGTTAGG
>DATGII010000194.1:0-25606 GCA_035295805.1 Bryobacteraceae bacterium
ATCCCCTGAACCGATTTCGGAAGCGAAACCGGCCAGCGTATAGTTGCCTTTAGCGGAACACTGGTGCTCAGCCGGAAACTGGAATACTTAATGGCGCTGGCCAAAGAGGGCCACTTCGCACGTGCGGCCGCGTCCTGCCACGTTGCCCAACCCACGCTGTCCGCGGCAATTCAACAGCTCGAAGCGGAATTGGGCGTCCCGATTGTGAAACGAGGCCAGCGTTTTCAGGGGCTCACGGTGGAGGGCCGGATGGTCATCGAGGCCGCCCAGCGGATGGCCAATGAGCGCGACCGCCTGCGGCAACAACTCAGAGACCGGCACGACCTGTCCTCGGGCACGCTCCGCATTGGCGTACTGGGGTCGGCCGTGCCTCTGTTGAAGGCCTTGACCCTTCCGTTCTGCCAGCGTTTCCCTCAGGTCAACTTGAGCGTCATGCTGCAAAGCCCATTCGATGTTCAGCAGTCTTTCGAAGCATCATCTTTGGACGTGGCAATCACATATATAGATAAGAGCTTGCGCCGCCGCTGCCGCACCCACGTTTTGTACACCGAACATTATGATCTTCTCATTCGTAAGGGCACGATTTTCTCCAGCCGAAAGTCGGTTTCCTGGGAAGAGTTGCGGCGACTGTCTCTGTGCCTGTTGTCTCCCGACAGTCCGATCTTCGGCAAGTCGGAATCAGCGGTTCTCGACGAGCTACGGACAAACGCTGCGCATATCGTCACCAACGCAATCTGGATGGTGATGGATCATGTCCGAACCGGCAAATGGGCTTCGGTTCTTCCGAGGCCGGTCCGGATTATGGTTTCGGGCGATGCGGAATTAGAAGCGATTCCGCTGCCCAACATCGGAAAGGCTGCGTCCGTAGGAATTGCGGTTTCAAAGCGAGAATCAGTTTCTCCGCTCGCGGACGCTTTTTTCGAACTCGCGACATCAAACGAGATTTCATCCAGGTTGCGTGCGGTCCTCGGGATCAACGATTCCGGTCCATCCGCGGACGGCCGGTCGGATGGGAAGGGAACGCCGGATTTGATCCGCCGACATGCGCGGGTTTCGATGGTTCGCCGGGGCACAGGGCGTCTCCCTACCGATCTGGCCCGATAATCCTTTGAGCGGGCGCCGGGCCATTCCGGCACTTTGCCGACATATCTGTCCTGTCGATACCTACAATCGAAACAAACGATTTTACAGATGGGCTCGACCCGCATATAGTTTCTCTCTGAATCGAACTTTCGCGCGAGGAGGACAGCAGCAAGGGGAGCTGACTGTCTCGACGCAAGAGCTTTTGGGGGAGCATCACATGAACATCAGGCGCTTTGCTTGCATGGTTCTCTTCGCAAGCAGCTTAGCCTTGGGCCAGGAAGTTGCTCAAGTCAGCGGTATCGCTACCGACCAATCCGGGGCCGTGGTTCCTGGCGTTGAAATCACGCTGACACAAACCGAGACGGGCTTGAAGCGCTCGGCCGTTACCGATACGGCCGGTCTGTACACGATTCCCAACCTGCCGCTGGGGCCCTATCGACTGGAAGCGATGAAGATGGGTTTCCGGACGTTCGTGCAAACGGGTATTGTTTTGCAGGTCGGCAGCAACCCGACAATCCCCGTTGCTTTGGGCGTGGGGAACATATCCGAGCAGGTAGTGGTGGAAGCCAATGCCAGCCAGGTGGAGACGCGCAGTGCGGGAGTCGGCACGGTCGTCGAAACCCAGAAGATTCTCGATCTGCCGCTCAACGGTCGCCAGGCCACCGACCTGATTCCTCTTTCCGGGTTAGCAGTTGTTACCGCGGCTACACCCCCCACCTACACCATGAACACCGGGCCCAGCATCGCGGTGGCGGGGAGCATGAGTTGGAGCGTTCAATACAATTTGGATGGCGCCCCGCATCTCGACACGTACGTCGGCACCCCCATGCCGCTGCCGTTTCCCGACGCCCTGCAGGAATTCAAGCTGTCGACCAGCGCCCAGGACGCCTCGAACGGCGGCCACTCGGGAGCCGCAGTCGATGCAGTAACGAAATCCGGCACCAATGCTTTTCACGGAGATCTGTTTGAGTTCTTCCGCAATTCGAACCTCAACTCGCGCGACTTCTTCGCCACCGGCTCCGACGGACTGAAACGCAATCAGTTCGGCGGCACACTGGGCGGCTCGATCGTGAAAGACAAGCTTTTCTTCTTTTTGGGATACCAGGGGACCACCATTCGCCAAAACCTGGTGAACGGCGCTGCTTACGTTCCCACGGCCCCCGAATTAAAGGGCGATTTTTCGCAGTACATCACGGCGGGATGCCCGAGCGCAGCGGCAGTTGCGGCCTCTCCGGCAGTGTTGAGCCATTTCAGCGGTCCGTTCACAATGAGTCCCGCAGCCCTGAAAATCTCCTCTTATCTGCCCCAATCCAACAATCCGTGCGGCTTTGTGCAGTTCGGCACTCCGGTGCATCAGAATCAGCTACAAGCCCCGTTCCGCGTCGACTACCAGCTCGGCCCAAAACACAGCGTCTTCGCGCGGTATATGATCACCCGCGTCGACACGGATGTGCCCTACAGCATTACTCACAACCTCCTGGCGACCAACCAGGTGGGCCAGGATGACCAGGCTCAGGCCCTCGCGCTCGGAGACACCTACCTCATCGGCGCCCAGACCGTGAACTCCTTCCGAATTTCAGGCACCCGCGTCGGCGCGCGCACCCCCGGGGCGGTCCCTTTCACCCCGCAGAGCGTGGGCATGAACTTCTACAGCTATTACGGATTTGTCCCCATCCTGATGGCCGGAGTCGGATTCAATATTAACTTCCCCACCAATTTCGCCGTCGGCTACGACAGGATTAGCAACTTCGGCGCGAACGACGACGTGACGCTCGTGCGCGGATCGCATCAGTTCAGCTTCGGCGGTGGCGTTTCCCGCTCGCTGCTGAATGCGAGCTCCTATGCATGGTCCCAAGGGTTCTTCGTATTCGCGGGAATTTTTGGGACGCCGCTGATTGATTTCCTGACGGGCAACGTGGTGAACCTGCACCAGGCGAACCCGAATCCCGACAACGTTACTCAGAACCACTTCGCGCTCTACGCGTCCGATACCTGGAAGGCCTCTCGCAAGCTGACCGTCTCCTACGGTGTCCGCTGGAATCCATTCCTCCCCATGGCATTCAAGCATGGCGACACGTATAACTTCAGCTTGAGCAATTTTTATAACGACGTGCGCAGCAAAGTGGTGCCGAGCGCTCCTCCGGGATTGTTATATGTCGGCGACGCCGGCGTGAACGGCAAATCCGCGATGAACAACCAGTGGGGACATGTGGAGCCGCGGGTCGGGCTCGCGTGGGATCCTACCGGCAGCGGAAAGACCGCGATTCGAGCCGGCGCTGGAATCGCCTACGACTTCATCCGGATGGACATCCACGAAAACACGTCGTCGGTTGCCCCGTTCCGCATCACGGTGGTGCAAGGCTTCTCCGGACCCGGCTCGCTCCCGCTCGACAATCCGTACGCGAATTACCCGGGAGGCAATCCCTACCCGTTTAACTACAACCCGCAGAGTCCCGTGTTCCCCACACTTCCCTATCAAGGTTTCCTCCCGATCGACCCGAACCTAAAAACCTCTGCGCAGTATTCCTGGAATTTCGGGATCCAACACCAGTTGACGCCGAGCCTCTTCCTTTCTGCCACATACGTCGGGACCGAAATCGCTCATATCTGGACGGGAGTAGACTTGAACCCTGCGATCTGGCTTCCCGGAAAGCCGGTGATCGCCAGCCCTTCTTCCGCCGCCCAATTCGGACAATGCGCGGCCCTGCAGGCCAACTGCGGCGGAAGCGCTGAAAATTTCCGGCGCTTGCTGGAGGTGACCAACCCGACCGCGCCGAACGTCAATACCTATGGCTCCATCACCAGCCTCGATGCCGGAGGCACCCAGAACTACAACGGCCTCCTGCTGAACTCGCGCTGGCAGGCCGGGCAGAACCTGAATCTCGGCGCCAACTGGACCTGGTCTCATTGCATTGGTCTTCCGGCAAGCAACATCTCCAACCTCGCGGCCGTCTATCCGCATCAGCCCTACCAGAACAATGGCCCCCAGGACCGGCACCTCGATATGGGAGATTGCACGGGCAATTCGTTGGATATCCGGCACGTGGTCAATCTGACCGCGGTTGTGAACACCCCCAAGTTCACCGGTGCCTGGGCGCGCCGGCTCGGCAGCGGCTGGAACATTTCCACCATCTATACCTGGCGCAGCGGCCCGCCGGCTACTCCGCAGTTGAACGCGAGCACCGACAACGCTCTGAACGGCTTCGCTCCCTCGGGCGCCAATCCGATCCCGCAGCGCCCGAACCAGCTGTCGTCCAACCTCTACGCGCGCAACCAGGGGCAGTCCTGCTCTCCGGCTCCATGCGTGAGTTATCTCGATCCCGCCGCAGTGGGCGTTCCAGCGTTGGGAACCTATGGAAACCTGGGGGTCAGCTCGATTCGCTCTCCCGGATTCTGGGAGTGGGATCAGGCCATCACCCGCCAGTTTCCGATTCGTGAGATGGTCCGTGTGGAATTCCGCGCCGAGGCCTACAACGTGACGAACTCCGTAAGACTGGGCGCTCCGAACGCTACCATAAGCGGCACCTACGGCCAGATCACGAGCGATCAACCCACCACAGGAGCGGGTACGGGCGTCAGCCCGGGGACCGGCGGAAGAATCGTTCAGTTCGCGTTGAAATTCCTGTTTTAACTCGTGGGGCCGGGGCAATCCAGGTTGACGAGACATCGCAACTCCTGGATGTGCTTTGTCACGTCCGAGCTCGCCGCTTCGAGCCCCGCGATTCCTTTCCTCACTACCAGCTTCCGGGCGCCGATTGCGTGATGTGGTAAAGCGCGTTGTCACTGCCCTGGACAAACACATCGAGGCGTCCGTCGGCATTCCTCGCGGCAACGGGAGCGTTTCCCAACGCGCCGCCCAGCGAAGCCCAGCCCGACCATGTCCCATCGGGATTTTGCCATTTGTGCCATAGGGCGTTGTCAACGCCGCGCACGAAGACTTCCAGGTGGCCGTCGGCGTTGACCGCGACCGAAGGATCGTTCACGATCACACCACCCAGCGAAACCCAGCCCGACCATGCTCCGCCCGGCGACGTCTCCCAATTCGTCCAGAGCGCATTGTCACCGCCGGTAGCAAAGACCTCCAGGCGGCCATCGGCGCGCAACGTCACAGCAGGGTTGCTCTTCGCCACGCCCCCTAGCCCGCCCCAACCCGACCAGTTCGATCCCGGGCTGGTTTGGTGAATATACCAGATCGCTTTGTCTGTTCCCCAGACGAACACCGCCAATTCACCGGCTGCGTTCTTGACGGCAACCGGGCGGCCCATAAGCTGTCCGCTCAGCCCGCTCCAACCGGACCACGCTCCGCCAGGCACCGATTGCCATGCGTGATACAGTGTGTTGTCACTGCCGCGGACAAACGCTTCCAGTCGTCCGTCGGCGTTCGCGGCGACGGCCGGGCTGTCGGTGACGACACCCCCTAAGGAGCTCCACGGCGACCAATTGGCTCCCGGCACGTTTTGCGAAATGTTCCACAGCGCCTGGTAGCCGCCTACCGAGAGTACGTCGAGACGGCCGTCTGCGTTTTTGCCCACGGCGGGATTGTACGCCGCGTTCCCGCCATTCGTCGATGCCCAGCCGGACCAGGCGCCTCCCGGCGAATTCTGCCAGACATGCCAAATCGAATTATCGCCGCCTCGGACAAATGCTTCGAGTCTTCCGTCGGCATTCGAACCCACCGCGGCGGTGCCGGTAAACCACCCTCCGAAGCCGCTCCAATGTGCCGGCGTTCCGGTCAGCGTGGGACTGGGAGCGGGGGTTGGACTAGGGGTGGGAGCCGGACTGGAGATCAGGCCGCCCTGCGGGACTGGCACACTTATGCTCGCGGAGGTCCCGCTCACGGCCACCGCGCCGCCCGCCGGATTACTGGCGATCACGTTCGACATCGTCATCGTCGAGGAACTATTCGGTGAGGAGCCGGTGGCCGTCAGCACCAGCGTCGCCACCACTCCGGCACTGAGCGCATTCTGATCGAGGCCGCTCAATAAACACGTATACTTACCAGTCGCGATCAGCGCGCAACGGGCGGCTTTCGATCCGGCCGCCGGGCCCAAGGATACGCTGATACCGCTGAAATCCACGGTCGAGTAAGCGGTCGTCCATTCCAAGGACGCGACCGGGCTGGCGGCTCCTCCAAACGAAACCGGGACCGCTACACTGGTTCCCTGGACGACGGCCGAGCCGTATGATAGCCCAGGCCCCGAGGCCCCGAACAGGCTGCCGGCGGCGAGACTTGCGATTGCCAGAAACGGAATGTATACACGCATAGTTTGGTAACCATCTTTCGATGACACACGAATCCGGCCCTTTCAAAAACACGAGCTGAATTGGCCGCGCCGTCGCTTGCTTAGCCGGGGACGGCCGGTACTCGCCGGCGACAGGACACCGTGTCAGTCGGACCGTGTCTGTCGTTCCTACTTGTGTGTACAAGTGAAGTGTAGGTTTTCTTACAGCAGAAAAAAAGGACTTTAAACTCAGGACTAACTATTTTGGGTTCAAAGCTTTTTCGTTCGGCCGAACCATGTCGCGCTGAGATCCCTGGACCTCTGTCACGCGTTCATCAGTACCCGGCAAAGCTCGTATAATGACCGGGAGCGATATGCCGACTAGCGCCGGGCACGGGGCAGATGTTTAATATTCTTTCCGATGGCGGCCCTTCGTGGGCCACCGTGAGCGGTCCGGTCCCCCGCATCTCGTCAATCCTGATCAAGCCGGCATCGGCAATCTGCAACCTCGACTGCGAGTACTGCTTCTACCTCGACCGCGATGCCGACCCTTATTCCGAATTGCCGCAACGCACGATGAGCTTCGATACTCTCGAAAAGCTGGTTGACGGGTACCTGCTGTATTCGTACCCGCAATCCGTGTTCGCGTTTCAGGGCGGGGAACCGACGCTGGCGGGCTTGAAATTCTTCGAATCCCTGGTCGAGCTTCAAAAGCGGTACGGCCGCAGCGGACAGAGCGTGTCGAATTCCATTCAGACCAACGGAATCCTGCTGGATCGCGCGTGGTGCGAATGGTTTCGCAGCTACAACGTTCTGGTGGGCCTCTCGCTCGACGGACCGGAAGATATTCACGATCGCTACCGTCTCAACAAGAGCGGTCATCCGACGTGGGCAAAAGTCGTGGAGGCTGCCGAACTGCTGCGCGCCGCCCAGGTTGAGTTCAATGTGCTCTGCGTGGTCAGCAAGGCGAACGTTTCCCGCGCCCGCGATCTGTACCGCTTCTTTCAAAAATTGGGGATCAAATACCTTCAGTTCATTCCGCTCGCGGAGTTCGCGGCCGATGGCACGCCATTGCCTTTCACTATCTCTGCTGAAGAATACGGCCGGTTTCTCTGCGAGATTTTCGATCTCTGGTGGCCGGAGCGCCGTCACAGGAGTGTCCGGTTTTTCGAGAACATCGCGGAAGCCCTGGCGGGCCGGAAGCCCAGCACCTGTACCATGCACGCCGGCTGCGACAGTTACGTGGTGGTCGAATACAACGGCGACGTCTATCCGTGTGATTTTTTTGTGGAAAGCGGATGGAAGCTCGGCAACATCGAACTGGACAGCTGGTCCGAGATTTCACGCCGCCAGCGGCGCCTGCGCTTTGCGGAAAAAAAGGCGGTACCGCACGCCGAATGCGCCGTCTGCGAATACGACAGCATCTGCCATGGCGGCTGCCCCAAACTGCGGCACGCCCAAAATCGTCGATTCGATGATCTGGACTTCTTCTGCAGCAGCTATAAACAGATTTTCGCCAGGGCAGTGCCGCTTTTGCGCCGTGAAATCCGCAACCCTGTGGGCAATCCGCCAAAAGCGCGCTAACACTCGCGCGGCGCTTCTTCAAAATTTCGTATAATGGCGGCGGGCCCGGGCTGTCACACGGCGTTGCAAGTTATTGCCTCGGTGGCACTTCGGACTTTCCAGCGGTTCAAGGGGAGGGGCATGTTGGACGCGGACCGGAAGCTCTGCTGGGTCACGAACAGGGCATTCACGCTGCTCCTGGTGTGCGCTCTTGCGGTCGCCGCCGAGCCGGGCGATTCCCCGCTGGTCGAAGCTGCCCGAAACCAGAACTCAAAGGCCGTCCGCACCCTGCTCGCTCGGAACGCCGACGTCAATGCCCGCTCGAGCGACGGTTCGACGGCGCTGCTTTGGCTGACGCATTGGAACGATACTGATACCGCGGACCTGTTGCTGCGGGCGGGCGCCGATGCGAATGCAGTCAATGATTTCCAAGTGACGCCACTCTCCGAAGCGTGCACCAACGCAAATTCCGCGCTGGTCCGGCTGCTTCTCAAATCGGGCGCCCATCCAAACACCCCGATCGCCACTGGCGAAACTCCCCTGATGACTTGCTCCAGGAGCGGCGCCGCCGATGCCGTTCGCCTGCTGGTCGAGTACGGCGCCGCCGTTAACGCCAAAGAGCCCAGGCAAAACCAGACGGCTCTGATGTGGGCAGCGGCTGAGCGTCACCCCGACGTGGTGAGGGCGCTCATCGATTCGCACGCCGAACTCACGGCCAGTACCAAACAGGGATTCACAGCGTTGCATTTTGCCGCGCGCGTCGGCGACTTCGAGGGTGTCAAGGTGCTGCTGGCTGCCGGTATGGACGTCAACATCCTCACACACGCGGACGGCGTAACCAATCGAGTCACTGCTCAACTCGGAATTCCTAAGACCATCGGCACTATCGGCTATACACCTCTGCTCGTGGCGGTCATGCGGGGACATGTGGATCTTGCCTTATACCTGTTGGATCATGGCGCCGATCCCAACATCCTCGCGGCCGGCTTTACGCCGCTGCATTGGGCTTCCAGCCAGTGGGAAAGTTTCACCGCCAATCCGGTCTACGGGTTTGACGATCCCATGGCCGGTATTCCCGATCGCCAGGCCAAGCTGCGGCTGGTCAGGGCGCTGCTGGCTCACGGCGCCCACGTGAATGCCCGCATGTCCATGCCGCAACCCACGTTTGCCGGCGGATACCTCGACGCCGCCGGTGCCACGCCTTTCCTCCTTGCGGCCTCCGCCAACGACCTCGAAATCATGCGCATCCTGCTGGATGCCGGCGCCGATCCCAAAATCCGCACCGCCACCAATGCTTCGGCCATTATGGCGGCGGCTGGTCTGAATCACTCGATCGGCGAGGATACCGTCACCGAAGCCCAGGCGATGGCAACTGTGAAATTTCTTTTGGACCTCGGCGTCGATCCGAAAGGCGAGACTACCTTCGGTGAAAACGCTCTGTTCGGGCCGGCCTATCGCGGCTGGAACACGCTCCTCGCTCAGTTGATCGATTTGGGCGTGAATGTCAACGCTGTCAGTAAAGCCGGTGTCACACCCTGGCTGGCCGCCGACGGCAACGGCGACCGCCTCGGCGGCGTCCTCTACAACAAAGAAGGTGCGGAACTGCTCCGCAAGCACGGCGCCGATCCAACTCTAGGACACCCCTGCGAGGCTCAGAACAAATGCCGGGCGGAGCAGTGAAGCCGTGAGAATCGTCGGACTGTTCCTGCTCCAATTCGCCCTTGCTTTCACCGCTCGTGTTGCTTCCGCCTCCCCCGCTGCCGAGTTGATCGCCAAATACTGTCTCACTTGTCACAACGAGAAGCTGAAGACCGCGGGCCTTCTGCTGGACCGCGCGGATGCGGAGCATGTCTCCAACGCTGCTGAAACCTGGGAAAAAGTCATCGCCAAGCTGCGTAGCCATGCCATGCCCCCTCCCGGTCTGCGCCGTCCCGACAACGCCGAGTACGACCGCGTTGCCTCCTGGCTGGAAACAGAGCTCGATCACGCCGCGGCCGCCCATGTGAATCCCGGCCGCTCGGCTCCCTTGCATCGTCTCAATCGCGCCGAGTACGCCAACGCCGTGCGAGACCTGCTCGCTGTGGAAGTCGATCCCCAGGCAATGCTCCCTCCCGATGAACAGGCATTTGGATTCGAGAACAACGCCGAGGCGCTCTCCATGCCGCCCGCTTTGCTCGACCGCTACGTCTCCGCGGCCGCTACCATCGCGCGCCGGGCCGTCGGCGATGCGACCATTCCGCCCGCCTTCGTGCGCTACGGGGCCCTGAAGGACAACGCCAACGATCAAACTTATCTGCGCCAGACCGATCGGCTCGGCGAAGATTTTCCTCTCGGATCCAAAGGCGGCGTCGCGGCGCGCCACTATTTTCCAGTGGACGGCGAGTACGTCTTTAAGCTGCGTTTGCAGCGTGCCTGGGATAGCGTGATCCGGGGCCTCAATGTTTCCACTCAATTCGAAGTCCGCGTCGATGGCAAACGCGTCGGCCAGTTGACTCTCGGCGGGGAAAAATCAAGGCCCAAAACCTTCGAATACGACGGTGACGACGCCTTACAGGTTCGTGCGCCGGTGAAGGCCGGCCTCCACCAGGTGATGGCGACGATGCTCAAGACCGACGATGCGGAGCCCGAAGGCCCCGGCCCCGATCGTTTGCCCTTGTTCAGTCGCGCGTCCGACAACGCCAATTCGCCAATCGCCATCGCGGCGTTGTGGATCGGCGGCCCTTACGAAGCGCAGGTCCCTCAAGATTCGCCGAGCCGCCGCCTGCTCTTCGTGTGTCGTCCCGCTTCCGCCGCTGATGAAAATCCGTGCGCCGCCAAAATTGTTTCGCGCCTGGCTCGGCGCGCCTATCGCCGCGCGCCGACCGATGATGATGTGCAGACCTTGCTCGCTTTTTTCAAACAAGGCCGCGCCTCCGGCGGCTTTGACGATGGCGTCCGCGCCGCTCTCGAGCGCGTCCTCGTCAGCCCCGACTTTCTCTTCCGCATCGAGGCCGATCCCGCCGGCGTTGCCGCCGGCTCCGTCTATCGGATTCCGGATGTTGCGCTGGCTTCGCGCCTGTCGTTCTTCCTCTGGAGCAGCATCCCCGACGACACCTTGCTCGATCTCGCCATTCGCGGCAAATTGCGCGAACCCGCCGTCCTCGATCAACAAGTCGCGCGCCTCTTCGCTGATCCCCGCTCGCGGAACTCGCTGGTTCAGAATTTCTTCGATGACTGGCTCCAGATCCGCAATGTCTGGCTGCTCAATCCCGACGGCACCAGGTTTCCCTGGTTCGATGATAATCTTCGTTCCGCGTTCGTTACCGAGACCGAGCTGTTTCTCAATGCTCAGTTGCAGGAAGACCACGGCGTCCTCGACTTGCTGACGTCGGACGAAACCTTCCTCAACGAGCAACTGGCGCGTCATTACGGCGTCCCCGGCGTCTATGGCAGCCATTTCCGCCGCGTCAAACTCGCCGACCAGAACCGCTTCGGACTGCTAGGCAAGGGCAGTATCCTGGCGGTGACTTCGTATACGACCAGGACCTCGCCGACCATCCGCGGGAAGTGGCTGCTCGAAAACATTTTGGCTGCGCCGCCGCCCGCGCCTCCTCCTAACGTGCCCTCGCTGGAATCGAGCAACAAGGATAACAAGCCCCTGTCCGTGCGCCAGATGCTTGAGATGCATCGCGCCAATCCTGCCTGCGCCAGTTGCCACGCGCGCATGGACCCGCTCGGCTTGAGCCTGGAAAACTTCGATGCGATCGGCCAGTGGCGCACTACTGACGCCGGCAACCCCATCGACGCTTCCGGCGTATTGCTCGACGGCGCCAAGGTCGATGGTCCGCGCGAGTTGCGCCGTGCGTTGCTCGCCGACAAAACGCAATTCATCAAGGCTGTTACCGAAAAACTGCTGACGTACGCTTTGGGCCGCGGTCTCGAATATTACGACGCGCCGGCGGTTCGCGCGATTGACCGCGCCGCCGCCGCCGATGACTACCGCTGGTCCGCGCTGATCGCTGCCATCGTTAAGAGCCCGCCGTTTCAAATGAGCGTCGCGCGCCCGGGAATTATGGCGAAAAATTGAGGAGAACCACACCATGTTCGTGACCAGGAAAACCCTTTCACGCCGTACTGTGCTCCGGGGAATGGGCACGGCGGTCGCACTGCCGCTCCTCGATGCGATGCTCCCCGCCTTGGCGCCGGCTGCGGCAGCGGTTCCGGTCCGCCGGTTCGGCGTCGTCTACCATCCCAACGGCGTCATCTACGACCAATGGCTGCCCAAGGGCGCCGGCGCGAATTTTGAGCTCTCCCCGACTTTAAAAAGTCTCGAACCCTTCAAGGACCAGTTAATCGTCATCACCGGCTTGTTCAGCGATCAAGCCGAGGCGCTCGGCGACGGCGGCGGCGATCACTCCCGCGCGTGCGGCTCCTACCTCACCGGTGTCCACGTCAATAAGTCCGATACCAATGTCGTAAACGCCATTTCGATGGATCAGATCGCCGCGAAAACCTTTGAGCGCGAAACCCAGCTCTCCTCGCTGCAAATGACGGTCGACGAGAACAGTCTGCTCGGCTCCTGCGATCTCGGCTACAGTTGCGCCTATAGCAGCACTCTCTCGTGGCTCACCCCGACTCTGCCGTTGATGGCCGAAAACAATCCGCGCGTGCTGTTTCAGCGCATGTTCGGCTCCAGTGACAGCACCGACCCCCGCGTGCGCGAAGCCCGCTTGAGGCAGGATCACAGTCTCCTTGATTCCGTCAATGACCGCGTCCGTCAACTCCAGCGCCAACTCGGCGCCGCCGATAATCGCAAGATGAATGACTATCTCGCTTCGCTGCGAGACGTCGAGCGCCGCATCCAGAAGGCCGAGGAGCAGAGTTCCAAAGAACTGCCCGACGTCCCACAGCCCGCAGGCATCCCGGAAAAATTTGAAGATCACGTGCGTCTGCTTTACGACCTGCAGTTGCTGGCTTTCCAGTCCGATCTCACGCGCGTGATTACCTTCATGTACGGCCGCGAGCAGACGGGCCGCCCCTATCCGCAAATCGGTGTGCCCGAGCCGCACCACCCCCTGACTCATCACCAGAACAACCCCGAGAAGATGGACAAGTGCGCGAAGATTCAGCGCTATCACGTCTCGCTCTTCGCCGAGTATCTGGATAAACTCCGCAAGACTCCGGACGGCGACGGCACTCTGCTCGATCATGTCATCCTGCTGTATGGCTCCGGCATCAGCAACAGCGATCGCCACACCCATGGCCCGTTGCCGGCTTTCCTCGCCGGCGGTGGCGCCGGCGCCCTCAAAGGCGGCCGCCACCTCGTTTATCCCGAGCACACGCCGCTCACCAACCTCCAGCTCACGCTCCTGAACAAGCTCGGTGTGCCCGCCGAAAAGCTCGGGGACAGCAACGGACGCTTCAAAGAACTGTCTGACCTGTCCTGAGATCGGTCGAGTCCCGCGGTTCCCCGGCTCACCAGCCATAGCCGCGCCGGGTCTGTGTCCGCTAAAACAGTTTCGCGAACTGTTTACACCTGCATTCGCCGGAAATTACAAATGCAAATCTGAGAACACGCTATTCAGGTACAAGAGCATCTTCCAGTCGAACTCTAAGGAGAATAGCGATGAGGAAAAAGCAGAATCTGATCGTCATGGGAATCAGTCTCGGCATGCTGGCCGGCATTGCGGCCGCCGACGACAATCGGGGATTTCAGGGCCGGGTAGTTGGTTCCGCGGTAGGCGAGCACGTCGCGGGAGTGCCGAGCGGCGGCGCTCCGTGGGTCGTGGCCAATAGTGAATTCAACGTCACGGCGAACGGACGAATTCAGGTCGAGATCCGGGGACTCTTGATTTCCAGTGGTGCCTTCATCAACACAGTCGGCCCGGTAACGATGGTCAATGCCAGTTTGGTTTGCAACGACGTCGTACTCGCCACTACGGGAGCCGTCAACCTGTCCTCCGGGGGCGATGCATCCATTCATGATCAGATTACGGTGCCCGCGCGCTGCATCGCTCCGGCGCTGCTGATCCGCATCGCGGCAATCACCGCCGGGCCTGTCGCCAATGGCCCGTTCATTGCGGTTAATGCCCTGTCAGGAAATGCACAGGCCGGAGACGATCACTAAGGCGGGTCGCCTTCGGCCTCGCGGCAGCGGGAGTATGATCCGCCCGCTCGCGCGCGGTCTTCAGAACGTGTACTTCATCGCGAACTGCATAATCCGCGGACTGACGTCGGCCTGAATCTTGCCGAAGGTGCTGCTCGTCAGGGAGTTGTTCACGGTGTTGCCCACCAGGCTCGCCGCCGCCGGATTTAGAAAATTGGCGCGGTTCTCCAGGTTGAACGACTCGGCGCGAATTTCGATCGATTGCCTTTCCCGAATCCGGAAACGCCGCGAGAGCGCCAGGTCGACATCAAAATAGCCCGGGCCGGTCAGGTTGTTGACCCCAAGGTTGCCGAGCGTTCCCGGCGCCGGCGCGCCAAACGCGCTCGCGTTCAGCCAGCAATTGACGTTGCGGTCGGCGCAGTACGGATTGGCCTGCACCAGGTTCGGACGCTGGGCGCCCGTGCTTACTCCGCTCAGCGCGTTGTCCACTCCGGTGGCTACCGAATAGTAGCTGGACGTGTGCGCCCCTACGATCGGTGCCAATTGCCAGCCTCCTGCAATTGCCTGGAGCGCGCGCGATTGGTAATGCGGCGATTGAATCACGGCGGAGAGATTGAAATTGCCGCGGACATCGACCGACGGGCAGTTCCCGCGGTCAAAACGCCGGTTCGCGGGATTGGTGTAAATCGGACCCGAAAGTTCCGTCGTTTGCGGGTCGGCGATGCAGTGTGCCCACGTGTAGTTTGCCAGCATCGAGAAGTTTTTCGCGAATCGGTGTTCGGCGGATACAATCAGCGCGTTGTAGCTCGCGGTCCCGCCGTCGTCCAGGTTTTCCACCGTTCCATAGAACGGCCCTTGCGCCGGGTTCAACTGTGTAAAAAGACGCCGCGCCTGCGTCGTGCCCGTCGTCGAGCACGGTCCCGGAGCCCTCAGGCCAAACTGTCCCGCCGCGCAATTGCCCGCTACGTAGATAGCCGGGTTCAGTTCCTGGTCGGTCCACAGGTGAACGGTGTCGTTCCCTATGTAACTGCCCTTGAGTAGCCAGCTGCTTCCAAACTGCTTCTGAATCGTGAGATTCCACTGTTCTACGTACGTGTTCTTCACATGCAGCGGAACAGTCTCATAGTATGCGGCGGTCGGGTACGGAGTGCTGCTGTTCTGGTGGGTCGGGAATGGGTTCCCTCCCGGATATCCCAGCCACGGATTGGCAAAGCCGCCCTGCGGATTCACTAGCGTAACCGATGATCCCCACAATGGTTCGGTCGCGTAGTTATAGTAGAACAGCGTGTGCGGCATGTCGTAGAAGATGCCCCAGGACGCGCGAATCAGCGTCTTGCCGTCGCCCTTCGGGTCAAAGGCCACGCCGAACCGCGGCGCAAAATTCAGCCAGGTGGTCTGATTCGGCCGGCCTCCCGTATCGAAGCCTGCGTCGCCGGGGTACAGCGTGCCGGCCGGCGCGTTGGGGTACACCGTGGAATGCACGTTGGCCAGGAAATCCGCCATGTTGAAGTGCGATACCTGTCCGTTCAGCAGGCGGCCATTCAGATACGGTTCCCAGCGCAGGCCGTAATTCACCGTCAGCCGGGAATTCACCTTCCAGTTGTCTTGCGCATACAGCCCGATGTACTGCCACTTCTCGTTGTCATGGGAGATGTTGATTTGTGTGAACGAATCCAGTTGGCCCGCGACGAAGTCTCCCATCGCGCTGCCGGTGTCCGTGCCGTTGAATGTGAACAGCCCGTTGCAATACACGCAAAACGTGGTCGCCTGCATCGGCCGGATATAGTTAGCCCCGAACTTCATTTCGTGCGAGCCCTTGATCAGGCTGTAATCGTCGCTGAACTGGTAGGTGGTGGTGTTCACCAGCCCCGGCGTCGCAAAGCCGCCGGCGCTCTGGAAATCGCCCGTGATGTTGATATTGGAGTAGTTGGCCAGGGGCTCGTAGATGTTCTGGACTCCGATGCTGGACGGAGTGATGATCGGTATCTGAAATTTTGTGATGCCGTCGCGATCCAGCGTGGCGCGGAACGTGTTGAGAGCGCCCGGCCCCAGGATGTACGTGTGGCCCAATACCAGCGAATTTACTTCGTCGTCGGTCCCGGCATTTTGCACCGACAATTCCGTGTCCGTGAAACTCGATGGCACGAGGCTGTGCGTTACAAAATATCGCCCGAAGAACGATTGCTTGGCGCTGATCTGGTAATCGATTTTCGCCAGGCCCATGTGTTCGTTCTGGTTGGCGATCATCGTGTAAGTCGTGTTGCCGCACGGCTCCGATCCCACCGGAAAATGCTTCGCCATGTTGACCGCTTGCGGACTGATCAGCGCGGTCGGCAGCACATTATTCACATACGGCGCGCCCAGCGTTTTCGGCGTCGAGAAGCACTGCGATTCATAGGCCCGGAAGTCTCCTGCCAGCTCCGAAGCGGTCGGAATCACAGCCGGCGTAGCCGCGGGCGCTGACCGGATCAGCGTCCCCTGATAACCGACGAAGTAAAACAGCTTGTTCTTCTCGATCGGCCCGCCTACGGTGCCGCCGAACTGGTTGCGTTTCAGGTTGTCGCTTACCGGCGCAAAGAAGTCGCGCGCGTTGAAATCGCCGTTGCGCACGAATTCGAAGGCGTCGCCGTGAATCTCGTTGCCGCCGGACTTCGTGACGACGTTCACCGCCCCCGCCGAGTGCTGCCCGTATTCGGCCGGGAGCGCGCTGGTCTCCACCTTGAACTCCTGCACCGCGTCGGGGAACGGCAGCGGCAGGTTCAGGTTATTAAACACGTCATTGTGCGTGCCGCCGTCCATGAGGTAGGTGGTTCCATTCAGCATGCCGCCCGCGACGCTCACCAGAGCCTCGTTCGGATAGTTCTTGCTCGACATCAGATTGCCGACCGCGGGCGCCTGTCCGAAGCCTGCCTGCACGACGTTGGAGCCGCCGGCCAGCGTGATCAACTGCGTCACCTGGCGCCCATTGAGCGGCAGATCGACCACTTGCGACTGATTCACAACCTGCCCGACGCCGCTGCTGTGGCCTTCCACCATCGATGCCGCCGCCTCCACTTCCACTGCCTGCGAAACCGCGCCCACGTTCAGTACCGGATCTATGGTTGGGGCCGTATCGACCTGCAGCACGATTCCGGTCTGGACAAATGTCGAAAATCCTTCCTTCTTCACTTCCATCCGGTACGGCCCGATCGGCAGACTCGGCAGCGAGTAGGCGCCGCTCGACGCCGTAACCGCCGTTCGCGTGACTCCGGTGGCGGTTTGCGTGACGCTGACTTGAGCGTCCGGTACCCCCAGCCCGCTCGCGTCTTTAACTGTCCCCGAAATCTGCGAGACCGACTGGGCCAAAGCCATCAAACCGAAGGCCAGACCGAGCACGATCGGAACGAAGAAGCTTGTCGATATCCGTTTCATAGTCTTCGACCCTCCAACAATTCTTGCTTGCAAGCCCTGAAGCGAAAACAGCATGCAGACAAGCGAATGCGCTTTGCATGCATTTAGTAAACTTGGGGAATTATATCCCGCGGGAAATCCGGCGGTCAAGAAACGTAGCTGCCCGATCGCAGTCTATGCGGCGGGCGCCACCCGCGGCTTTCGGCCGCGCGCAGCTGCGGCCCGTCTCACGCCGGCCGCGCGGCAGAGGTTCTCGAACGAACTGTGGATCAAATCGCGCAGGCGGTCGGCATCGGGCGCCGCGTCGGTGTCCGAGGTTAGTCCGAAGAATACCCTTCCGTCGTAGCTCTGGGCGGCGCAGCCGATTCCCAGTTCATAACCCGTTGGGACGTGCGGATACGATGTCAGCATCCGCCGCCCCATCGAGTAGAGCGGCGCCGGTGATCCCGGCACGTTCGTGCAGATCATGTTGAACAGCGGCAGCGGCAGCGGAACCAGCGGTATGTTTTGCCACAACAGCGCCTGCAGCGGCGGCGGCGCCGCGCCCAGCCACGCCGCCCCCAGCGCCACCAGGTCAGCGGCCCGCGCGCACTTCATGATTCGGGTCCGCTCCGTCACGGCCCGCAGCATCTGCAGCGGATTTTTTACATCCAGAGGCAGCGCGACCGGCAGGAATGAAATCTGGTTTCCGAGCGTCTCGCCCCGGTCGCCCCGGCGCAAACTGTACGGGCAGACCATGCGTACGAACCGGTGCGCTACTTCCTCCCCGTGGAGTTCCACGTAACGCGCCACCGCCCGCGTGACCACCGTCAGAATCACGTCATTGATCGTCGTTCCCGCGCGCTCGCGAATTGCCTGCACCTCGGCGAACGAAACCTCTGTCCAGCAGAATTGCCGCGCCCCCGTGCAGGGCCGGTTGAATGGCAGCCTTTCGACGGAAGCGGCCAGCTCCGGCAGCAGCTTTACCAGTCCTGCAAATCCTTCTTCGATTTGGCCGCTCAGCAGCCCTTGTACCAGCCCCATCAGGCCCGCCTCGGCGGCCAGCAGATTCTCCAGCGTGCTCTGCACCGCGTTGCCCAGCCCATCGGCCGCGCATGCCGGTTTCGGCTTCGTCCGGGAAACGCGATACTGCCGCTTCGTAATCACGCGCGAGGCTTCCGGTGTTGGATCGAGAATCACCCCCAGCAAGGCCGCTCCCGAAATGCCGTCCGCCAGTGCATGGTGCACGCGCGGAATGAGCGCGCCCCGTCCATCCTTGAGACCGTCGATCACGTAAATGTCCCACAATGGCTTTTCGCGATCCATCACCTGGCTGAGGATCCGTCCCGCCAGCGCTTCCAATTCCTGCACGCCGCCGGGCGGGTCGAGCGTCACCCGGAACACGTGCTTCCGAATGTCGAAATGCGGATCCCACTCCCAGTTCGGGTATCCGATATGGAACGGCGGCGCTACCGCGATCTGGCGATAACGCGGAATCAAGTGCAGCTTCGAATCGATTTTGGCGACGAATTCCTCAAATGGAATCGGCCCGTCGAAGACCGACACACAGGCGATATGCAGCGGAATCTCCTTGCGCTCCAGATACAGGAACGCCGCGTCAGCGCCCGACAGCAGCCGGCGCTCCGCCGGATTGTGCCTCTTCATATCTGCCTACAAACAACTGGCGTGGCATCCCACTACGATGTCTTCGTCCGCGCAAGCTTCTTCGGCCGCCGCGTCCTGGCGGCTGGCTCGCTGCCACAACTCAAATGCGAGAATATCGAGTTCCTCCTCCTCTAGCTTGGGTGGAGGTGGGTTGCTCCAGGAGGGGCGATCGCCCAACTCCTCGGTGACCGCAGTATCTATAATTTCCATTGCCGAGCCCCTTTTATTATCGGACACAACACTCCGAATTGTAGAGTAGGATGGATTGGAGGAGCTGTCAAGCGTGAGTTCCGCGCCCCTGAGTGCCTTATCCGCAGGCGTTACCTTGCAGCCCGGCCCCCATGCACAAATCCCGGTCGTGGCGCCCTTTACCGGGTCGGTCCTGGGCGCCATTCCGGCTTGCTCCGCCCCGGATATTGAGTTCGCCGTCGCGCGCGCTCGCGCCGCGCAGCCTGGGTGGTCCCGGCGCTCCTTTGCCGAACGGGCGCGCATCTTTCTCCGTTTTCACGATCTCCTGCTCCGCCGCCAGAACGAAGTTCTGGATCTCATCCAGCTCGAAAACGGCAAAGCCCGCCGCCACGCCTTCGAGGAGATCCTCGATACCGCGGTCGTCACCCGGTATTACGCGTTACGCGCAGGGAGGCTCCTTCGGCCCCGCCGCCGCAAGGGAGCGCTGATGCTTCTTACCAGGACGTGGGAGCTCCGATATCCCCTTGGTGTAATCGGGTTCCTCGTTCCCTGGAACTATCCTCTCAACCTCGCCATTAGCGACGCCGTTCCCGCGCTCCTGGCGGGCAACACCGCAATAATCAAGCCCGACCCGCAGACCAGCTTCACCGCGCTTTGGGCGGTGCAGTTGCTTCGCGAAGCGGGCCTGCCGCCGGATGCCTGTTGCGTTGTTACCGGGGAAGGACCGGTCGCGGGACCGCCGCTGATCCAGCACGCCGATTACGTCATGTTCACCGGCAGCACCCAAACTGGTAAGCTGGTGGCCCAGCAAGCCGCGGAACGCTTGATCGGTTGCTCGTTGGAGCTGGGCGGCAAGAACCCGATGATCGTCCGTGCCGATGCCGATCTCAATGCAGCCGTCGAGGGCGCCATCGCCGGCTGTTTTGCCGGTGCCGGGCAGGTCTGTGTTTCCATCGAGCGCATCTATGTCCATGACTCGCTTTACCCGCGGTTTCTCCCTAAGTTCGCCGAGCGTGCAAAAGCCTTATGCCTCGGCTCCGCGCTCGATTACTCCGTCGACATGGGTTCGTTGACCTCCGAGCGCCAGCTCCAACGGGTCCAAGAGCACGTTCTCGACGCTCTGGAGAAAGGCGCCACACTGGTCGCGGGAGGCCGCCGCCGCCCCGATCTCGGACCGTTGTTCTATGAACCCACTGTCCTCACCGGCGTACGTCCCGGCATGAAATTGTACGCGGAAGAAACCTTCGGCCCGGTGGTTTCGGTTTATTCCTTCGCTGCGGATACCGAAGCCATCGAGAAAGCCAACGATACGCCCTACGGATTAAACGCCAGCATCTGGACAAGAGACACGCGCGCCGCCGCTCGGTTAGCGCGTTCGATCCAGACCGGCAGCGTCAACGTAAACGAGTCCTACGCCGCCGTATGGGGCTCGGTCGATTCCCCGATGGGCGGCTGGAAACAATCCGGCCTTCATCCCCGCCACGGCGCCGATGGCATTCTCAAGTTCACCAAGGCCCAAACCGTAGCCGTGCAGCGATTGCTTCCCATCGGCCCGCCTCCCGGCATCGATCCAGGATTCCATGCCCGCTACATGACGCGTCTGGTGCAGTTACTCCGCCGCGTCCGTATCTTGGGCTAGTGCGCGGGCCGCTTTCCCGCCAGGCGGTGCGCCACGATGTGCAACACAATCGGATTGAACACCATCCCGATGTGCGTGCCGGCCACTTCGTAATCCACCGTGGGATTGCCGGTCGTGCACATCCGCCAGTCGACAATCCCGTCGGATTTCGTATAGATCGCCGTCTGGCTGACGGTCTTCGGGATTCGCGTGGTCAGCGAGCCCAGAAACCGGCATGTGCAAGCTCCGGTATAGCAGGACGGCAGGACCCCTGTCCCGTGCCGTTCCAGAATTTGGCTCCGAACCAGCTCGGCCACCCGCAATACCGTAGGATGCGCCGCCACTCCCTGGAACGGCGCACTGAGAGTGATCACCGAAGCGACGCGCTCCGGCATCTGCGCGGCCACCGCTCGCGCCAGCACGCCTCCCAGGCTATGGCCGATCACATGGACCTTCTTCTTCTGCGCGCGAAATGCTTTTTCAACCGTCGCCGCCAGGCGATGTCGGATCAGCAGATTCGGACAATCGGCATTCAGGCCGATGCGCGAATCGTGCGGCTTGTAGCCGATGCGCCGCAGCCATGCGCGAAATTCGGTCAGGTAAAAATCGGTCCCGAGGAATCCCGGAACCACAACCACCGGCGCGCCATCACCCCGCGGAATCCCACAACCCCAATACACCGGCGAAATGCGTAAATACGCCATCTCGACGCCGACCAGTAATTCCTGCCAGATCGGAAGCGGCACCGCTTCGTATGGTTTTCGAGCGCCACCGCGCGGGGATCCCATTGTATTGTCCGCTCCATGTTACCAGCGAGTTCCGGCTGGATGCTTGCCCTTTTTTTCGCCGATGGAGGTTCCCTTTGGGCGGCTAGGGTGTCGTCAGTACCGGCTCCGGCTCCGTGCGCGGCTTCCGGCTGCGCGGCTTCGGAGGCGCGCCATGCGCCTTGGTCGCTCCCGCCCCACGGCCGGGTTTCGCCATCACATCCAGCAGAACCTTCTGCGCCGTCACCAGGCTGCCGACCGTCTGCCGGGTCAATTCCGCCAGGTTCACTGCCGGCAGAGGGTTCATCACCTCCACCGCATGGCGCGCGGTCTTCAAATTGACCGAGACCTGTTGCGTAGCGACTTCCAACAGCTTCTTCTGCGCGTCGATAAATGCTTCAGCCGCCTGCCGTGCCAGTTCCGTTACTTCCGTCTTCCTCCGGGACTCTTTGCCGTTCGGTGCGCCCGTCGCGTGCGCCGTCTCCTCGGCGATTACATCGAGAAACCTTTTCTGCGCCCGGATGAAATTCTCCATTCCTTCCCGCGCCAGCTCTGTCAGACCCTCCGTCCGGAAGAAATGGCCCGATTTAGCGTCATCCATCCACGCATCGGTCTGCTTGGCGGCTAAGCTCAGAAAGCGCAATTGCATGTCGATGAAAGTGTCCACACCGCGGCGGAACACTTCTGTCAATGCCGTCAGCGGCGCCGACCCGGCTGTTCGTTCTTTCACTCCACTCAGCAGGATTTCATTCTGCCTTTGGGCCAAATTCAACAAAACACGCTGTGCCGCAATGAAGTTCGATGCGCCTTCGCCGGCGATTTCGACCGCTGCCGCGGCAGGGACGGACCGCGCCGCGGCCAGCCGTTCCTGTACTCCATGAAGCAGATGTGCATTTTGTCTCATGACCAGATCCAATAGGGTGCGCTGGGTGGCGAAGAAACTCTCGGTTCCCTGCCGGACCCAATCCGTCAACTGGAACAACGGTGACGGCTCTTTGGCTCGGGCGGCGCCGGGCCGGGTTTTTGCTTTGGTTGCCATAGGTGCTCCGGTTGCTGCAATGCAGCATCCGGTCTAACTATAGATCTTCAGACCTTTTTATGTCAATATAAATTTAGAGCAACGGCAGTGCAGCAAAATCCACCAGTCGTGATTCGCAAATACGCTAACCGCCGCCTCTACGACACGGCGGCCGCCAAATACGTCAATCTCCAACAGATTGCCGCCATGGTCCGGCAAGGCGTCGACGTGCAAGTCGTCGATGCGCGGACCGGCGAGGATCTGACCCGCGTCGTGTTGACGCAAATCATCGTGGAAGACGCCAGGGGCCAGCCCGCGGGTCTGCCGCTCGACCTCTTGCGCCAATTGGTCGTCGCCTCCGACCGCGCGGGCCAGGAATTCATCATGTGGTATCTCAAATCAGCCTTCGAAGCCTACCATCGCGTGCAGGAGACGCTCCAGGCCGGCCTCCACGATGCACGTACCGCCGCCCTCTCTCCCTTCAGTCTGATGAAGAACCTGTTCACCGCAACCGCGCCCGCCGGCGCCGACGGCGAACTCGAGCAGTTGCGGCGCCGCGTGGCCGAGTTGGAAGCGGCTCTGCGCAAACGGCGGCGCTAGGCGGTATCTCTTTCACACTGCCAAGTATTAAATTAATTGCCGTCCTCATGGAATAGGTATACAGTTGATACGGCGCGGCACTTCATGCCGTCACCATCCAAGCGAGGTTTACCGTGCGCAAGGTATGGCTGGACAGTTACCCGCCTTCCGTACAAGCGGAAATCGATCTCACGGAATACTCATCTGTGCCGGATGTACTGGCGCAAGCTTTCCGCAAGTACCCGCATCACCCCGCCTTCCGCAACCTCGGAACCACTCTGTCCTACGCGCAACTCGAGCAGAAGGTCCGTGATTTTGCCGCGTGGCTGCAGCACCAGCCGGGATTGCACAGCGGCTCTCGGGTTGCGCTGATGATGCCCAATCTCTTGCAGTATCCGGTTGCTTTCTTTGGTGTGCTGCGGGCCGGAATGATCGTAGTGAATGTGAATCCGCTCTACACCGCGCGCGAGTTGGAGCACCAATTGCGCGATTCCGGGGCGGAAGCGATTGTCATTCTCGAGAACTTTGCCCACGTGCTGCAGCAGGTCGCCGGGCGCCTCTCCCTGAAATACCTGGTGGTCACGCAGATAGGCGACCTGTTGGCTTTCCCGCGCAGCCTGCTGGTCAATTTTGCCGTCAAACGAGTGAAGAAGCTGGTGCCCCCCTGGCATCTCCCCGCCGCGGTTGATTTTCGTGCGGCCCTCGAAGCCGGCAGCCTTCATGATCTACGCGACGTCGCTCTGCGCCCGGACGATATCGCGCTGCTCCAGTACACCGGCGGTACCACCGGAACCTCAAAAGGAGCAATTCTCACTCACGGTAATTTGGTGGCAAATCTGCTTCAGGCCGGAGCATGGGCGCGCACCACGTTACGGGATGGCGAGGAGATCGTCGTCAGCGCCCTGCCGCTCTATCACATCTTTTCCCTCACCGTAAATTGCCTGCTGTTTACGTCGCTCGGTGCATTGAATCTGCTGATTACCAACCCCCGCGATATGCCGGCATTCGTCAAAGAGCTGAAGAAGACCCGCTTCACCGCCATCACCGGCGTCAATACCCTGTACAACGGCCTGCTGAATACCCCGGGTTTCGCCGACGTCGATTTTCGTGCCCTGAAGGTCGCCATCGGCGGGGGAGCCGCCATCCACCACGCCGTGGCGGAGCGCTGGAAAGCAGTCACCGGATGCCCCCTGACCGAAGGATATGGTTTGACCGAGGCCTCTCCGCTCGTCGCCTGCAACCCTTTGGGCGGGGAGTTCTCGGGCAGCATCGGTTTGCCCGTGCCCTCGACCGACATCTCGGTTCGCAGCGACGATGACACAGAACTTCCGCCGGGATTGGAAGGCGAGATTTGCGTCCGCGGCCCGCAAGTCATGCAGGGTTATTGGAACCGGCCCGAGGAGACGCGCCGCATTCTCAGCCCCGGCGGTTGGCTCCGTACCGGCGACATCGGCGTAATCGATTGCCAGGGCTTCCTGCGCGTTACCGACCGCAAGAAAGATATCATTATCGTTTCCGGTTTCAACGTCTACCCAACCGAGGTCGAAGACGTGCTGGCCGAGATGCCGGGCGTGGTCGAGAGCGCAGTCGTTGGAATTCCAGACAGCATCACCGGCGAAATGGTCAAAGCCTTCGTCGTCACCAACGGGCCTTCCATCGCTCCCGAGGAGATCATCGCCCACTGCCGCCGCCATCTCACCAGTTACAAGGTCCCCAAGCTCATCGAGTTCAGAACCGAATTGCCGAAGAACCCGATTGGCAAGGTGCTGAGGCGCGAGCTGCGTCCTGCCGTGGCACAGAAGAAAGTAGCTGCCGCAGGCTGACCCCGGCCGCTGCAAAATCCAACAGTCCCGGCTCTCCGATTTGCGCCATGCTGGAGGAGGAGCGCCTGTGCAACTCGGCTGGAGTATCGCCGCCCTGGTTCCGCTGGAAACCCTCGTTCCCGATGAATACGAGCGCTGGCGGCCGCTGCTGCGAGACGCGATGCTGTTCGTGTTTTCGCACCTGTCGCAAGCGCGCTTGCAGGCGAAAATCGCCGAGCAGATGCAGTTGCCCGCCGGCACTCCGCCGGAGCAGCGGCTCCTCCGCTTGATTGCCAAAATGCCCGGTCTGCAAAAACTCGGACAGGTGCTGGCGCGGCACCGCCGCCTCGCGCTTTCGGTGAGGCAAGCGTTGTGTCAGCTTGAAAACGGCATGTCCGATATGACCACCGCCCAGGTGCGAAGCATCATCACGCAAGAGTTGGGCCCGCGCCTCAAAGCGTACAGCGTCGTGATCCAACCCCGCGTTTATATGGAAGGTAGTGCCAGCGCGATTGTGAAATTTACCTGGCGGAAGCCGCGCCGCGAGCCCGAAGAGGGAGTCTTCAAGGTACTCAAGCCGTACGTGCCGGAATGTTTTGCCGAAGACATGAACCTGCTGCAGGGCTTGGGTGAATACCTGGCGGGACAG
>DATGII010000195.1:0-3232 GCA_035295805.1 Bryobacteraceae bacterium
CCACCGCGCCGCCGACGGCTTGTGCCCCATCGAAGGCAAAGGCCAAACCCAAGGCGGCGGCCTGACGGCCGCGCCTTTAAACCATAAAGCGGACAGATCGTGTGTTAATCAAAGCGGACATCTTGACGAGTTAACGACAGGCTGGCCTTGACAGGCTGGCCTTGACAGGCTGGCCTTGACCAGACCCGGGGCCGGATTGCTATCTAACGGCAGCATTGTTCCCGGCGCCATGGCGCAGGAGGATGGTGGATGTTCTGACGCGTGCGAATTCAAGATCCTTTCCGCGATTACCCGCTACGTAAGGCGCCGTACCCCGCCTTGGCGTTATTTATTGCGCTGGTTCACGTCCTCATGTTCTGGTTGGGCGGCGCGCTGGTCGCGCGCGGGCCGAAATTGCTCCCGACCTTCCCCGGATTCGGTACCGACGTGGTGATTCTGCTGGTTCTGGGCATAGAATACTGGCCCGTCTTGCTGGCCGTCTATTTCGTTGACTGCCTCGTTAAGGAAGTGCCCTGGCTGGCGGCTTGCGGAATCGCGCTCGCTGCCGTCGTGCGGACGATCGCGGCGGTGTGGTTTCTCCGCTGGCTCTCCGGCATGAAGAAACTCCTCGGGCATTTCGAAGATCTGGTGGGAATTGTCGCTGTCGCCGCGATTGGGCCGCCTCTGGCCGCGGTGTTCGGCACGGCTTGCCTGGTCGCTGCGGGCAAATTCCCGCTTTCCAGTTGGCCCCAAGCCCTGGCCGTCTGGTGGATCGCCGATACGTTGGGCGTCCTGGTGGCGGCGCCGGGCCTCATCGCACTCGCCCGTTCCTGGGAAAACAGCCCGCACAAGCGCAACTACTGGTACGGAGTCTATGCGTCCGCCTTCATGATTGGCGTCGCGGTCGCATCCTCTTTCGTCTTTTTCCGGACCGAGGCATCGTATCTTTTGTTTTCGGTATTCCTGTTCATCCTGATCGCGGCTGCGTGGCTTGGACCGTCGGCCGCCCGAATGGCGGCATTTGTGATCGCCGCCAGCGCAGTTTGGGCCACGCATAGCGGAGTGGGCGCCTTTGCCGCCGGAACGCTCCGCGGCAACCTGTTGAACCTGGCTCTGTTCATCACGGCGGCTTCATTGACCGGGATGGCGGTCGGGGCCTTCCGCTCCATTAACCACCTGGCGCTGCCGGGCAGCGTCCTGGTCATGGGGTGGATCTTGAGCAGCTGGCTCTACGGCTCCATGGACCGAGATCGCGCCAAATACGACAATGCGCGTTTCGATGAGGTGATCGGAGCCGTCGAGGGCCGGATCACCAACCGGTTCCAGACCTATGACAAGGTGCTTTGGGGCGCCGCCGGAATGATCGCAACTTCCGAACGGATCAGCCCCAGGGACTGGCACATTTATGTGGATCGCCTCCACCTGATGGAAGGCGATCCGGCAACCACCGCCATGGCGATCGTGCAGCCGGTGCCTGATCCCGAAGTAGATAATTTTGCGCGGGCCCATCAAGGTGGGGAATGGCGCACCTTTTCGATACACAAGATCGACATCGTAAGCGGCGCCGCCGTTTCGCGCGGAGAACATTTCATCGTGGTTTGCGCGGAACCGGCCGCGGTCGCCGAGCGGTCCGTCGGCGCCGACCTCGCGTCGGATCCGATCCGGAGCGCGGCGGCTGAGCAAGCCCGCGATTCGGGCGCGGCGGTATTGACCCGCAGCACGATGCTTGGCGACGGATCCGGAAAGGGCCTGCAACTGTTCGTTCCCGTTTACCGCGAAGGCGCCTCTGTGAGTTCAATCGAAGCGCGGCGTCAGGCGCTGGTGGCGTGGGTGACGGTCGTTTTTCGAGCCGATGCGGTTCTCCGCGCCGCGCTGGGCGATCTCGAGGGAGTTCTCTCGGTTCGCGTGTACCAGGGCGCGGAGCCGGCGCCCGAGAACCAATTTTTCGCTTCCGACGGCCCCCGCCGGGCCTGGCAAGCACCGGAGCGGATTACCCGCTTGTCTCTGGCAGGCAACACCTGGACGTTGGATTGGCGGCGGCGCGCCAATTTTCCGTACATCAGCCGTACGCCATCGGCATGGGCCGCGGGATGTACCGCCCTGCTCTCCCTGTTTTTGGCGGGCCTGGTGGTCACGCTGCAAGCCACCAAGCGCCGCGCCACCGACCGGTTGCAGTTGATCGAATCCGCGTCGAGCTTGGGAACCTGGGAACTGGATTTGACCGCAAAGACGATTCAGTGTTCGACGCAGCTTCTGCGGCTCTACGGCATTTCCGAAAACTGCGAACGGTTGTCCGTTGATGACTGGCTGAGCCACGTGCATCCCGACGACCGAGCCGGGATGCTGCGGGGCATCGGCTCGCTGCCCACTCTGCGCGCGCCCATTGACCGCCAGTACCGTGTGATTTGGCCGGATGGATCGGTTCACTGGCTGCACAGCAAGGCTCTTCCGGTCGCGGACAACGGCAAGCCGCGCAATCGGGTGGTCGGCGTGGATTTCGATGTCAGCGAGCTGAAACACCTGCAAAGCCAGTTGGCCCAGGCGCAAAAGCTGGAATCGGTGGGAGCGCTGGCCGCCGGCGTCGCCCACGAAATCAATACCCCCATCCAGTACATCGGTGATAACGGCAAGTTCCTCGAAGAAGCCTTCCAGGAATTGATCGCGATCTCCGAGCCGCAAACCGAGCCGCGCAGTACCCGCCGCAAGGGTCAATCCGACGAACAGGAATTCGGCTACTTGAAAACCGAGGTGCCGGCGGCGATTACCCAGATGCTCGAAGGCGTGAACCAGGTAGCGCGGATCGTGCGCGCGATGAAAGAATTCTCCCACCCCGGACCGGTCGAAAAAGCAGCGGTCGATATCAACCGCGCCATTGAAAGCACGATCCTGGTTTCCAAACACGAGTGGAAATTCGTCGCGGAGGTGACGACCGATCTCGACCCGAATCATCCCGTGGTCCCCTGCGTTGCCGGCGAGTTAAACCAAGTGCTTCTCAATCTGATCGTGAACGCCGTCCACGCGATTGCCGACGTCGTGAAAGATTCCGGCCGGAAAGGCAGGATTCACATTACCTCGCGGCGAACCGATGACGCGGTGGAAATCCGCGTCTCCGATACGGGAACCGGCATTCCGGAAAGCATCCAGGCTCGAGTCTTCGATCCGTTCTTCACCACCAAGCCGGTGGGCAAGGGAACGGGTCAAGGGCTGGCCATTGCCCACACCGTGATCGTGCAGAAACACAAGGGCGCGCTTC
>DATGII010000196.1:0-59322 GCA_035295805.1 Bryobacteraceae bacterium
CGTTCCCGTCAGCCGTTCCAGGTGGCATTGGCCGCACGCGCTTTGCAGATATCGGGCGGGCAGGATCGGATCTTCCCAGGATTTCGTACTCCCGTGCGCCTCTTCCGCGGTGGTCGCTCCGCCCTGGCCGCGGTGGCAGACCACGCAGCCGAATTCGGTCAGATTGTGCGGCATCGGCGGATGCGTGCGAAACGGCTGCATCTTGACATCCACCAGCGTCGCTTCCTTGAGGGCCGAATGACACGTGGTGCAGCGGTCGACGACACCGAGTTCCGGCAGCCAGATCTGCTGCAAACCGGGTTGGAATCGGCGTGTCAGCGTGGTGGCGTCGCCCCGGCCGCGCACCAGCCTCAGGTATCCCTTCTGGTATGCGCGCCAGTCGCGGAAATAGTCCTTAGCCGGAACCACCGCCAGCAGGATCAGCAGAACGGCGCTCAGAGTGCCGAAGGCCCGTGCGCTGTCGCCAAACAGCACGTTGACAAGCTTCTTCATATTTGTCCGCTCCAAGGCGTGACCAACGACCATCCCGGACCGCGGAAAAACGTTCCGATCAGCGTCAACACGGCTGCCTGGACCAGGAACCAGGACATTATCCAGAACGAGAGCGGCTTGGCGGCGAGCCAGCGGTGCAAACGGCCGGGCGCCGCGGGTTGCGTTGCCGAGAAGAAGAGAAAACCCGCGACGAGCAGCGTCGGTATGAGGACCGCATAGACGTCAAACACAACCAGAAAGACGGCGAAAACCGCGACTACCATCACGATCGTGCGGAGCCGCCCCGAGCGATTGCGCGTCCACAGGCTCTCCGCTTCCACGTTGATCTTGAAGTACGGAATCACGACGAGAGCCATGACCACCAGCGTGGGAATCAGAACGCCGGCGACCACCGGGGGAAAATAATGCAGGAGTTCCTGCAGGCCCAGGAAATACCAGGGAGCCTTGGCCGGGTTGGGTGTCTGCAAGGGGTCGGCGAGCCCTTCGAGCGGCGCGTTCCAGAACAACGCGAGCAGCACCAGGGCCAGAGCCAGGACTTCGATCGCCACGATGCCCCGGAACATAGCCTCCGGGAATGTCATGACATAGTCGTCACCCTGTAATTTCACGTGCGGCGATTTGCGGCGCGTAACGAATGCGATGCGAACGGGAGTCTTCCGGCTGTCGGAGTCGAAGGCCGCGAGAAAATCCTTGCGGTCACTCATGGCGCCGGACCTCCCCGGAGTAAATTCCGCCATCCTTGCGGATTCGCCAGAAATGAACCGCCACCAAGGCGGCGGCGGCGAGCGGCAGCATCACGCAGTGCAACACGTAGAACCGCAGCAGTGCGTTGGCATTGACGCTGTTGCCGCCCAGGATCAAAAAGCGAATCCTGGCGCCCACCAGCGGCACGGCCGAAATCAGATTGGACCCCACCGTGATCGCCCAGAACGCCAACTGATCCCACGGCAGCAGATATCCGGTATAGCTGAGGAACAACGTGATCAACAGCAGCATCACACCGATCACCCAGTTGAATTCGCGGGGCGGACGGTAGGCGCCGCGGTAAAAGACCTTGAACATGTGCGCGAACACCAGCAGCACCATGGCGTGAGCCGACCAGCGGTGCAGGTTGCGGAGGAATACGCCAGCCGAAACGACAAACCGCAAATCGTTCATGTCGTTATATGCCTGCGGCACGGATGGATGGTAATAGAGCATCAGCGGAATTCCGGTCAACACAAGAATCAGGAAAGTACCGAGGCTCAAGGTTCCCAGAAACCAGGTGACGCCAAAGGAAAGCGAGCGCTTCCTGACCTTAACCGAGGCGAGGTGCAGGAACACGTTCTGCTGAATGGCAAGCGCGCGGTGCAGATTCGTTTCACCGAAGCCGCTGCGGAAGATTGACCGCCAGATGCGGTTCTCGCGCAGATGAGAGAGATTGGCTTCCAGGGAACTCGCCATTTTAGGTCCTCACGAACTGCTTGCGCTCCAGCTCTTCGGAGCGATCCACCAGGAGGTCACCGTCGTCGCCGATCCACGCTCTCAGCCACCGCAGCGGTCGCGGCGCGGGCCCTTCGATCTTCGTGCCGTCGCGGCGAAATTTGCTGCCGTGACACGGGCAGGCGACCATATCCAGTTCCGGTTTCCAGGCCGTCAGGCAACCGAGATGCGTGCAAACCGCGGACATCGCATACAGGCCTTCCGGACCGTGCACGATGTAAATGCCCGATTGCAGGTCTTGCGTCACAGACCCCGGCGGATACGCGTCCGGTTTGCCGGCATTGATGATGGGCGACGGTTCATACAGAACGTTCGGCGCGAGAAACTCGTAGCCGAACACCGCCCCGCCCGCGCAGGCGGCGCAGATCGAGCCGACTCCGATCTGCGCGAACACCTTCCGCCGGCTGACGTCGTTGTTTGCCGCACTGTTGCGAACGGATTCGCTCATTGGCCCTCCACGCACCGCAATGAATACGCTTCCATGGTGATCATGTTGACGGGGCACCTCTCGGCGCACAGCCCGCAGCGAATGCAGCGGGTCTCATCCTTGAGCATCGCGGCACCGGTAATGATGCCCAATTCCTCGGCTGCCACGTCATCCAGTTCTACCCGAAAGTTGGAGGAAGACGCTGTAATCCGCTCCAGAGCTTCGGGTGGAAACTCAATGCTTTCGAGCGGCACCAGTTGAATGCAGCGCTCCGGGCAGACGTCCACGCACCCGCCGCACAAGATGCATTGCGACCCGTCGGGTTCGTTGCCTTCGAATACTGTGTTGATCCAGCAGCGCAGGCAGCGGCGCGCCTCGCGCATTGCCGAGACTTCGTCGTACCCGGTTTCCACTTCGGTCACGCCGGTGCGCCGCTCCAGAGGCAGCGTTGGAACCGGCTCGCGGCTCAAATTGATAAAGTCGGCGAACATCCGGTGGTGGTCGATGATTTCGACTTCCACCTCCGGCTCGGGCCGCTCGCGGCCTGTCAGGTAGCGATCGACCGACGCGGCGATCCGCTTGCCGTCGCCGACGCTGTCGATGATGAGGCGCGGGCCAAAGACGCAATCGCCGCCGGCAAACACGCCCGGCGCCGTAGTCATCAACGTGTTCCGGTCGACCACGACCAGCCCGCGGCCGGAAATTTCGATGCAATCGTCGGGCTTCAGAAAATCGAGCCGCGGCGCCTGGCCGATGGCCAGGATGACGGTGTCGCACTCGACGATCGACTCACTGTTCTCTTCGAAGCTCGGGTTGAACCGGCCCGAGGCGTCGAACACCGACTTGGTCCGGACCGTTTCCAGGCCGACGACTCTGCCGCCGTTGCCGAGCACGCATTTGGGACCGAACCCGGCCCGCAGCACGATTCCTTCAGCCTCGGCCTCCTCTATCTCTTCCAATGCCGCCGGCATCTCCGCGCGCCGCTCGAGGCACACGATATTGACTTCGCGAGCGCCCATCCGCAGAGCCGAGAGCGAGATATCCACCATCTCGTGCGTGGCCACCGTGCTGATGTTTTCGGCGTTGGGCTCGGGCTCGTCGCGATGCTGTTTCAGCACCTCGCGCGCGGCCGACCGTGCCACGTCCATGGCGACGTTGCCGCCGCCGATCACCACCACGCGTTTCCCGATGGTGAACCGGTATCCGAGATTGGCGTTGAGCAGGAATTCGATTCCCTTGTGAACGCCGTCGAGATCCACGCCGGGAATGGCAAGATCGCGGCTGCGGTGCGCGCCGACTGCCAGCACGACAGCGTCAAAACCTTGCTCGCGCAGCTGCCGGATTGTGAAATCGCGGCCGGCCGCGCAATCGGTTTTGATGGCAACGTCACCGGTATCGAGAATCTCGCGGATCTGAGCTTCCACGACGCTGCGCGGCAGGCGGTACTCGGGGATCCCTAACGTGAGCATGCCGCCCGGGACCGAAGCCGCTTCGAATATGGTGACCGAATAGCCGAGCCTCGCCAAATCGTGAGCGGCCGAAAGCCCGACGGGTCCGCTGCCCACGACCGCCACCCGAAACGGCATGCGAGCCGCCTGAAGGCGCCGAATCTCAAGCGGTTGCCGTGATTCGGGGCCGTAACGCTCGGTAAGAAATCGCTTCAGGGCCCGGATGGAAATCGGCTTGTCGATGGCGCCGCGCCGGCACGCCGTCTCGCACGGGTGCGCGCACACGCGCCCGCAGATACTGGCCATCGGGTTCGGCTCGCGGGCGTAGCGATAAGCTTCCTCGAAGCGGCCCTCCGCGATCAGGGCCACATAGCGGCCGGCATTGGTCCCGGCCGGGCAGGCCATCATGCACGGAAAGTTGCTCTCCAGCCACTCCCGATCGACTTTCTTGTCTGTAAATCGACTCAGCATGACAGCCTTGTCCGGCGCGCTGGCAGCTTACTTTGCCAGCGTGAAGTCCACCTTCGCGTCCCCGGCCACGGTGACCGGTTTGGACTGGTTCTTGTGGCCTTCGTGCCAGGCCGTCACGGTGTAGCTACCGTCGGGGACATTGGCAATCTTGAAATTGCCCGACTCATCCGTCTCGGCGTAATACGGGCTCGGCGTCACAATGATGTATCCGGACATCTCGGGATGCACATTGCACAACAGCGGAACCACTCCGGGCGTTTCGAATGTGAAGTTGCGCGTCTGCCCCTTGGGCCAAGTGCCCATGTTGTGACTGAGCTTCTTGTTCCCGCTGACGGCCGGCCAGAAGATGTTGTGCTGCACGTTATCGCTGTTCAGAAACTCGACCGTCGCGCCGACGGGCATCACCATGATGTGCGGCTGAAACAGCAGCGACTTTTGGTCCATCGTGAGCGGCTTATCCGGTTTGGGAAACGTTTTGCCGGCTATGGCTTCCACCCAGACGACGGAGATGCCCTTGCCGGCGGAAACGGTGCCGGTAATATTGCCGGCGTACGCCGCTATCGCGCAAACTGCCACAAGACCGGGAATCATTCGAAATCTTGACATAATGAAATCGCTCCTTTTTCCGACCTAAAACACGAATTCAAGGCCAAACAGCGCGGTGTTCACTCGAAACGGATCCACCGCGACCAACTTCCCGGTCGCGGCATCGGTTTCTACCGTTGCAGTCTGCTCGGGACGGAACTGGTACTCGAACGAAAACTTGATGTTGGGATGAATCAGAAACTGGAGTCCGGGCGTGAATCGGTTGCGCGTGGAATTAAACGGCGCGAAGAAGGGTGTATTCGTCGCGAAGGCCAGACCGTTGATCCGGTCGGCCGTGGAATTCACGCCGTCCCACCGCATGATGGCCATGATCCAGGGGTGCACCATGAAATCGGCCTGCACGAATCCGCCATTGAATCGCACCGGCACGCCACTGATGAACCCGACCGGCACGGGAGAACCAGATCCAATCGGCAGTGGGATAAGCGCTCCTGTGTTATCCACGGGAAGCAGGTTCCGGTCCCGTCCGTACATGTATACGCCATACACATTGAGGCGCCGGTAATTGAGATTGAAATCGCCGCCGGCCCGGTAATACGGCTCGTTCACGTTCAGAGCCGACGCCGCTCCGGCGAACTGCTGTAGCGACTTGCCATACAGGTAGAACGAGCCCAGGTTCACATAGGTGTGGTCCCGCGGCCCCGTTGCTCCCGCGGCCTGGACGGCATGCCGGCTCTCCGGGTCGCGTTCCAGGTTGAAGCGGTACGAGAAACGCCCATAGACGCTTTTGAAGTCCGCCATCGAGCCGAATCCCACGCCGCCGTTCGCGCCCCCGGTGGCCGACGGAATAAACGGACTCGTGTTGGATGACTGGTCGATTCCCGCGGTGTTCTGGTCGAACACAGCAACGGAGTAGTGGTAGCCGCCGTATTGATGCCCCCCGCTCAGTTCGATCCCTTTCACAGGATCCGCCAGCGTGAACTGGTTCGAAACGTTTTGCTGGAGCCCCACCAGCGAATTCATCGCCCCAATACTGGCTTCCGAATAGATGTCATACGGGCTGAGATCGTAACTGCGGGCCTGTGTCACGGGAAGATCGAGTTCGAATTGCCCTACCCGCACGCTCAGCGAGTCCTTTGGCATTTTGATCAGGCGGCTCACATCCACGAACTTCAGATAGGCGTCACCGAGACCACCCGCGCCGTTGTTCCCGGCCACGCTGATATCGTCATCCACCCACCATGCGATCCGGCTCCCGAAACTGCCCGCCGTGAAGATGCTGAACAAGCCGCTCGCAAAGTCGCTCCCTGGAATCACCTGAGGAACACTGCCGGCCGGTGTGAGCGCATTGAACTGGTGCCGGTTGCCTCCGGTAGCCTGGAAGAACGTATTGAAGCGGAGCCCGATCGGAGGCATTCCCGGAATCGTCCCGGGCCAGACCGAATTGGGAAACGTCTGCTTTTGCGCCTCGGCCCCCAGCATCACGGGCGCGACCTTTAAATAAGTTTCATCGTCCTTCGGAAATTGAAAGCCTGCGTCCTTGAACGCCTTCCCGAAGTCGTTCAGCTTCGGAAAATCGATATGGCACGTCATACACGACGTCGCATATTGGCGGGAAAACGCGGGAATCGCATTGCCTTTTTGCGTCAGCACCAACCCGCAGCAGGCCAGTGCGGCCAGAGCCGGCAAACACTTGAAAAATGTCCGCAAACGACACCCCTTTCGAAGCTTAGAGATTCGTATCCTGCCCATTTGGCGGCATGGCGTAGTGCACTTGGCGGGCCATCGTGGACAATTTGTGTCCCCTTAAGCTTCTATGACTTTGAAGCGCTACCGTGCCAGGTCCCCTCGCACAGTAGGGGCATAGGCCACCACGATCGGTTCTGGCTGGGCGATAACACCCATTTCAGATCTTTTTAGGAAGACACGCAGCCGGGTAATGGCTGATTGACAGTCGCGGCTCAGGCTATGCCGAGCCACTGGCCGATCTGGCTGGCTGTGTCGCCCTGCAGGAAATAGCTGGTGTGGTGAATATCGCTTCGAGCGCCAAAGTCCTTGACGCGCGCGGACGGCAATTGCAGCCGTTCAGTCATGGATACCGTGTTCACCACCCAATCGTTCTCATTGGGAAAAAGGGCGCTTACCGCGCGCTCCGGCGGTGAATCGACAAAGTATCTCCAGACCTTCCATCCTGGATCCTCTGGTTGAAACTGACTCTTGATCGCGTAATATTCGATCCGGGCATCTTGAACAGCGCGAAGACGGTCGAGCTCGAAATTGTTACTGATTCGGGACATCGATGCAAGCCCAGGAATCATGGCCACGGCCGCGTCCACCAGCGGTGTTTTGGCTGCCAGCGAAGTGACAAAGGCCGTGAACTGAGCCAACGCGGTGATGACGTGGAGGAAAGGGATCATGTTGGATGCGAGTGCAGAACCCGTCGCCAGGAATCGGTTGAAATTCGAAAACCAACTCAATAGATGGCGCAGGTGAGGCGGAGAAGCGAGGCTGGTACCGCCCAAGGGACTGCCCACAAGGATGGCGCGGCGCAACTGATCGGAACGATCCAATGACTCCAGCCACCATCGCGTTACCAGGCCGCCGCGGCTATGCGCGATCACGTCGATCACTGCGTCCGAGCCGGCAAACGCGCGCGCCAGATCGACGGCGTTCAGCATCGGCGTAACGGAAACCGTGGGGTGCTCGAATGACAGGATTTGGTCGTAGCCCGATTTCATATTGCCGGCCTTGCCTAGAAGATTGCGGCCCGCTGCATTCGTCGGGGCGTTAAGCTGCTGAAAAATAGCTTCGCCTTTGCTGAACGTCCCATGCACGACCAGGAGGATCTTGCCCGATTTCACGGGTGCGACCGGAGCACTGCTTAACGTGCCGTTCTTCCATTCATACATACCGCGCAACGGGTTGATCCAATTGTCCAGTTCCAGTAAAGCCTGGTTGGCCCTGGATGGCTCCAAAGGCTCGATGACCAGGTGATCCACATATTCACCTTCGCTCTCAGGACTCGCGGCACGGAATGAGCGCCTCCGGAGGCCTGGAACAGCCGCCTCGGCCGGCGGAATTACCGAGCCTTGTTGCCACAGAAGCACTCCGTCATCATTCTCAACCAGAGTGAGGATGCGCGTCGGATCCGGAGGACGCGACGGTCCGCGCCGGCGTAACTGGCCGACACCCGTAGGTTTCGCGAACTTCTCGCCCGCCCATACGCCCAGCGACTCTTCCCGCCCTGCCAAGGCCGCCCGCAATTGCGAGCGCAGCGCATCGCGCTCGGTAGGCGTCATGCGTCCGCTCATTTTGCCCCGCCCCAGACAATCACCGGGACCGGCGATTGACCATCCGTGCGTTCCTTCTGTATGTTCACCATGGCCTCGAAGTCGCCGCTGCTCTTCAGATTGTCAAGACCCGCCTGAATCGCGTCTGCAAATCCGCGTCGGGCGGTGAGATACACCGTTTCGAGCGGCACTAGCGCGCCCTTCCTGATCAGGCTATGGACCTCCTCGAAAGCCATCCGGCGCCGCAACTCGGGGTCGGCCATCGAGTCGGCATCGGGCTGTTGCCCGTCCAATCCCGCTTCCGGGGCCTCTTTCATTTCTATAAATGCCTTGTAGCTTTCCTCGCTCCGCCAATATCCGGGAAACGCATGGTCCCAAAGCAGAAAGATAACGGGATACAGACCCACCTGTTCCAGGCACGCCGCGAACAGCAGGGCCAGGTCGATACAGGTTCCGCGGCGACCATCGATTACATCCGAGGGTGTTCTCAGACGTTGAGACTTCCCGGTGAAGACCGGAGGTGGATTGATATAACTCAATCCTTGATCGAAAGCCAGCGCAGACCAGAGCGCCCGCACCTGAAGATCGACTTCGTCGGGACTCTGGTAGCCGTCAAAACCTGCGCTGCTGTCGTCGCACAGAGCAGCCACGTACCGTTGAGCGGAATCGATCACTTTCGCCACGGCCGAATCTCCCGGCAAAACGAAAGACGCGAGCAGCCGCTCGCCTCCGTCCGGATCGAATCTCCAGGTATTGATCGCGAGCAGCTTAACACGATGCGTCTCACTGTAAAGCTCCGTCCCTCGATGAGAGACGCGGACGCGTATGCTCGATTGCACATCCTCCCGGAGAGAGCGCGCAAACTGAGAAGTGAGCGGGAGGTTAATCCCGTTTTCCAAATCCAGTAACGGCTCGTCGTTCTCGATGGTAAAAGCTCCTGTGTAAGGGAAGGTCTCGGTGCCCAGATAGAGCACCACCTCGACTTCAAGGTTGTCAATCGGGTTCGGCTCAAATTTGTAAAACCGGAAGCGTTCGAACAAGCCTCTTCCGTTATGAAGCAGCGCGTAACTAACATCGCGGCTAGGCTTAATGTCAAGGCTGTAATTGGCTTTCGGCCGCTTAGTCGGAGCGATTGGCGCCGGTGGTCCAGCGCTCTTCGCTGCGTCCGCCTTGATCAAATCCAGCAACGATTCACGCGTCCAGAACACGATTCCTTCGCCAGGCTGCCGGCTTGCGCTCACCTGGGTCCACGCGCGCAGGAACGCGGCACCGAGGTCCCACTGGGTGGTACGCCAATGCTGGTAAAAACCGGCGAAGAACCGCTCAGCGAACGCATCGTCGTACTCGTCCTGAAACCCAATCGAGGCCCGAGCTCCATGCACAATCATCGTGGGGGCGACGCGCGCCGCGGAATAATAAAAATTACAGGAAACAACGGCGTCCTTGGGCTCCAGGGCGGGCGCGAGAGTCACCCAGTCCACCGCTTCAATGCCTTCGATGGCGGTGCCGGAGGAACCCGCGGACAAGCACAGACCGTCGCGAATGGTCGGCTTGGTGGGATCGGTAGTCTCCGAGGGCTTTCGCTTTCGCCGCTCCCGGCGCCAGCGCAACGCCCACTCCTGGTGCGGATCGACGCCGGTCAGATGGATGATCTGGGGCCGTGGCTTGCGGCGCGCCCATTCCGTAAGTTGTTGGAGAGTGGGATTCGCCAGCGCGTCACCCTTCAATTGCAGACTTCCCATCACCAATGGTTCTTCGGTATCGAATGAGATTCTTCCGTCCAACCAACCCGGGCAGGATTGAACGAATAAGGCGCGCTGCGGTTTGGCCGGATGGGCGGCCGTCGGCCTGGCAATTTGCAGGTGACGGATGATGAGAAGATCTTGGCGATTGCCTGCTGCGCGCAGCAGGAACTCCCATGGGAGAATTCGTGGGCTCCAATTGGATTCATGTATATACGGAATGCCGACTTCCACTACGCCGTCCCGGCACAATTCACTGAGATCAGCGTCGCTGATCTGCAGTTCGACGAGTTGCTGCTTCGCCCGTTCCGACAGCTCCGCCAGAGCGCTGCGGGAATTTGCCCAGCGGATGCGATTCTGAAGAGCGTAATACCAGAATGCCGAAAGGCCTTTGATCAGTTCGGCGGGCACTTCGTAATGATTTCCGCTCAAATTCTTCAGACTTACGTTCTTGGTGGGAGTTGGCGCAGCGCGGCGTGCCTGGGCCCGCGAGTTCGGTCGTCTACGCCGCGATGCCTTAGCCGATTTTTTTGCGGGCATGAATGCCATAAGAATACATCTTTTTATTATGAAAATCGTGCGCTATGAATACGGAACTGGCGGGCACGCGCTGATTCGAGGATGCGTGCCTACAGGGCCGGCCTGCCCATCTAGTATGACGAGACGCGCGGACGGCAATTGCAGCGCGCATCACCGGAGGGTTATCCCTTAGGCTGACTTTTCTTCCACCCTGCCGCCATGTGACAGATACCGATGCCTCCTAAGGGCGATTTCGGCCATGTCTCGACATCTCAGGGCATCTGCCTCGGTAGCGGTCAGGGCGGTCACCAGCTCTTCGTTTCCGTCCTGAACCGCGGCTCTGAGCTGGTTCCAGACCTCTGCATGCGTGACCGTGGCGTCTGCGTGTTTTCTGCGGAGGTGCAGACATTCCAGGCATTCGAGCATTTCAGGCATCCTGGGGAACCCGTATTATGCCATCAAAATCAGGTTGCGCCTATCCGGGAAAAAGGCGGAAGAACCCGCTGAGCTTTGGTCTGGCAGTACCGGCAGCCTCTCAGATTTCCCTGAAGACGCGCGGATCCAAAACAGCCGATCATTTCGGCGGCGGAGAGACAAGTGAAGCGATTTTCCGAATCATGCCGTCGGACTTGCTTAACACGTAGAGCTCGCCGTCTCCGCCGGATGCCATGCGAATATCCGCGCGGCCGCCGCCGTAGACGATTCCGTCCGGATCCGCCCTCGGCTGCTTTTGTTCCGCATCGCGCCAGCCGGTGGTTGCTCCTCCCCTGCCGGGCAGCGCACGATCAGGGGCTGGCTTTCCTCCCTTGTGCGAATAGGCGTCGGCGACGATGCTAAACATCTGCCGCTTTACGGCATTTTGACTGGCGTTGTCGTAGGGGCTCTTATAAAGAATCTGCAACTCATGGATTGGCGGCTGCTGGTTCCGGCGTCCTTGCGCTCGGACCATCTGAGCGAAATCCGCGTAAAAAATCCGGCCTGTCGTCATGTCGTTAAAAATGTACTTTCCCTGCAATGCGGGCATCAACTTGCCGCGATAAACGAAACCGTTGCCGATAGAATCACCGTCCTGATGACTGTAAACGGCTGCCGGATATAGGGGGGTGACCGGCTCCTTGATACCGTCTACATGCAGCACGTCGTCTTTTTCAGGAAACGGGCGAGCGGGATTCAGCTGACTGCCTGTCTTACCCTTCTCGTCCACGAAAAGCTGCTCATTGCCTTCACGCTCCGAATAGCCATAGTTCGCGCCTTTCGAAACAATATCGATCTCTTCCCATTCATGCAGGCCGATATCATTGGCGATTAAGGTCTTCGAAGGCACATCCCACGCCATCCGATGCGGATTGCGGAAGCCGTATGCAAAGATTTCACCGCGAGCGCCGGCGACCGCTACAAACGGATTTGGATCCGAACCCGTGGAAGGAATCCGGTAGCGGCCGTTCTGGCCGAGTGCATCCTTCGGATGCAGATTGATATCCGGAGTGATCCTCAAGATTTTTCCCAGCAAAGTATCGAGCCGCTGCGGAGTAGTGTGGCTGGGCCCCGGAGTTTCTCCTTGAGCGCCATCGCCGATCGAAACGTAGAGATTGCCGTAATCGTCATGTCCCGGCCGGGCCAACGGGTTAAACACCATATCGGCGATCGGATGATTACGGTCGAAACCGACGCGCAAGAGTTCTCGCGCGCTGCCCTCGAAGGTGGCATTGCGAATGTTGTTGTCTTTCCACTCAATCAAGACCGATTCGAAGTGGACCGGCCCGGCAGGCGGTGTGACGGAGGGAGTCGTGGTGTATCCATCCAAATTCAACGCGGGGAGCTTCGCGTTCGTCGGATTCGCGGAGCCCTCCACGTCGGGCTTCTCCACATGCACCGTATAGAATTTGCCATTCTTCGCGTAACCAGGGTCGAAAGCAATGGAAACAATGCCCGCCGTGTTGCCGGTATCCGATACAAACTTCGGGAAGATTTCGGCGAAATTGAGATACGGGGTGAACTGCTTGGTCGTTTTATCCAGAATGTAGAGTGTGCCGTTTTGATCATCAACGAAGAAACGAGAAGCCGACAGCGGAGCGTCGGCTGGTTCCGAACGCAACGAGTTCGCCCGGCCCAATTGCCCCATATAGTCAATCGTGCCGGCAGGTTTTCCCGCGTGCGTCGGGCTGGATAGCGGGAGACTGACGTAATCCTCCAATAGAACTGCAGTTCCATCCTTATGGATCTCCGCCTGCGACGGGTATTGCGCGCCGGCCGCCGGAATCAGAAAACCGGCAAGCAAAGCGAGCCCGAAACGCAGTGTCGGCGTTCCCGCAATCGACCGTGTGTGTGCCACTGAAGTGCCTCCCTTTTTTCGCTGAAGAATGGTGACGTTGGACCAGCGTTCCCTGTCCGCAGTAAAGTATACCAACTGTTTCTTGTAAATCAGCAGTTCTCACCGTCTCCCGGACACGGCCCCATTTTCAGAAGTCCAGTTGATCGATATTCGCCTTGTTGATGATTAAGGGATCACCCAGAATAATCTGGCTACCCAGTACCCGCAGCGTGCCGAGCCGGCCGGCTTGAATCGCAGTGGCGCCCGGCGGAATCTTTCCTTCCACCAGCAGATCGCTCGCATAGACCGTCAGATAACCGAGATCACGAGTGCTCCATAACACCACGGTCTGCACGACGCCGTCGTGCACATAGGGCTTGCAGATGCTCGGCAGCGAGAGGCCGATCACATCGACATCCTTTCGTGCGGCCTGCCGCACGGCTTCGCCGGCCCCCGGGACCGCGGGCGCGGAAATGGCCATGATCAGCTTCACCGACGGGTACACTTTGAGCAAAGTTTGGGTCTCGGAGAAAGCTTTGTCCCGATCGTCGTCGCTGGGGCGGATGGTCGCGAGCTTCACGCCGGGATACCGGGCAAGACGCTGCTTGATAAACGCGATCCATTCATTTTGATTTGCGGCCGTGAGCGCGCCGGTGATGATCGCGAACTCTCCTCGGCGATTCAAGAGGCGGGCGGCTTCATCCGTCAAGGTGCTGGCGATACCCTCCGGGGTGGCCTGGTTGGCGAAGTAATCGCGGGCATCGGGTTCGGCATCGGCATCCCAGGTCAGCACGCGGATGCCGTGCTGGCGCGCCTTGCGGAGGACGGTCGAGATGCCGGCCTTGTTCTCGACCGCAACCGCGATCGCATCCACCTGGCGGGTGATCCAGTTCTCCACGAGCTCATTTTGTTTGGCGGCGTCGAGGCTGGTCGGCCCGTCCCAGATCAGGTCAACCCCCAGTTGTTTCGCGGCCTCTTCGGCGCCGGCACGTGCGCTGACAAAATACGGATCGCCCTTGGCTTTGGGCATGACGGCGATCACGGGACGATGCCCCGCGGAAACCGCCACGGGAGTGCCCCCGGGCGCCACTCGGCCCAGGGAGTGGACGAGCCAGAAGTTGGTCGCCGCCACGATCAGCGCGCCCGCGAGAATGGCGCCGCACAAAATAGCGACTTGGCTGTTCTTCACCGAGTGAGTCCCCTCCTGGACCGGCGCGCTCCGCCGGCCGGCGCCGAACCGGTCGAAGCCGATGATAAGCACGAGCAGCACGCCAGTCAAGACGCCGGTCAGTTCCGTCGGCAGGGCCGCCAGATGCAAGCCGTCCTGCAGAACGGAAAGGAAGAAGAGGCCGAGCAATGTGCCCCAGAGGGTGCCCCGGCCGCCGAACACCGAAGTGCCGCCCAAAACCACGGCCGTGATGGCATCCAACTCGTAGCCGCTGCCCGCATCGGCTTTCGCTTGCCCCAGGTGCGCGACGTATAACACGGCTGCGAGACTTGAAGCCGCGCCGCACATCAGGTAAATCGTCCAGAGCCGGCGGCGCACGGGGATGCCGGCATAGCGTGCGCCGGCCGCGGTAAAACCGATCGTGTAGAGCGCCCGTCCGAAAATCGACCGGTGCAGCAGAACCCAATAGCCGGCCAAGACCACCAGCAGAAATGCTGCTTGCACCGGAATGACTCCGAGCAGATAGCCCTGGCCGAGAAACAAAAATGACGCCGGAAAGCCGGTGTAGTTGACCGCGCCTTGGGTAAGTCCTTCGGCGATGCCGCGAAACATCGAGAAGGTCGCCAGCGTGACCACCAGCGGCGGAAGATCGAATCGCGCTACGAGAATTCCATTGAGTGCTCCGCCGGCGCATCCGACGAGGACGGCTATTATGGCAGCCGCTGGAATGGGAACACCCCAGTCCCGCCATGCAGCGCCGAACACGACTGCGGCGAGGCCCATCATGGAGCCAACCGACAGGTCGATGCCGCCCGTGATAATTACGGGAGTCAGCGCCAGCGCGATTACGCCCAACTCTACGCTAAACCGAATGACTTCGAAGAAATTGCCCAGCGTGAAGAAGTTGTTCGCGATCGCAGAGAACAGGATCACTTCCCCGATCACGGCCAGAAGCAGAATGCCCTCCCCGTTGGGGAACCACCGATCCCGCCAGCGGCTAAGCGCGGGTTGAGGCAGGGCTGCTTGCATATCTTCGAAGTCCGCGCAGGGCGACGCGCGCGCGCGCTCCGTCGGCGGCAATCGCGGCCAGGATGATCGCGCCCTGGAGCGCCTTTTCCCAATAGGCGTTGATACCGAGAAACGTGAGGGCCGGCCCGATCACTCCCAGCAGGATCACACCGAGCAGGGTCCCCATGATGCTGCCCGTCCCTCCCGTAATCGCGGTTCCACCCACCACGACCGCGGCGATGACCTTCATTTCCAGACCGAGACCCGCATTGCTGGGAATCTGATTGAACCGAACCGAATTGAGCAGGGCGGCCAGGCCCGTGAGCGCGCCCATGAGGGTGAACACGGAAAATACGCAAACGCGTGTATTGATGCCGGCGAGACGCGCAGCTTCCTCGTTGGAACCAGTCGCGTAGACGGCGCGGCCCGCGGGCAGGTGGCGCAGTCCCCAAAGGGCTGCGATTGTAAGGACGCTCGCGATGAGGAAGCTCGCCGCCGGAAATGACCGTTGGGAAAAACCGAGCCACTGGAAGCCACGAGGAAGATCCTCGATCCAGGCGCCCTGGGTGGCCCAGCGCAAGCCGTCGCGCAACGCCACCATCGCAGCCAGAGTCACTACGATCGAAGGTACCCTCGCGTAGGCGACCAGACCTCCGTTGAGCGCGCCGAAGAAGGCTCCCGTCAGGCAAGCGGCGGCTCCCGCAACCGGCATCGGAAGCCCCGCCTTGGCGAAGACTCCCGCGGCCACGCTACAGACCGCGAACATCGACCCGACAGAGATGTCGATCTGGCCGGTGAGAATGACCAGCGTCATACCGAGCGCGATCAGCAGCACGGGAACATTCGTCATGAATATGTCGGCGAGATTCTCGCTGCCGAAATATCCGGGCGCGCGGATCGCCAGAAGCAGGAATAATCCGGCAATCGCGCCGGCCACCGACAATTCACGGCTGAATGACCGCCTCATTCCCGTATCCGCGCCGACGGGCCGGTGGGTTTGTGGCCCAGAGCCAATGTGAGTATCTTCTGCTGTGTCGCTTCCGCGCGCGCCAGAATGCCGCTCACAGAGCCGCTATTCATGACGGCGATTCGGTCACTCATCCCCAGGATCTCCGGCAGCTCGGACGAAATCATCATAATGGCGATTCCGCGTTCCGCCAAATCCCCCATCAGGCGATGAATCTCGGCCTTGGCGCCGACGTCAATTCCCTGCGTCGGTTCATCCAGGATCAGAATTTTTGGGGCGATCGCCAGCCAGCGCGCGAGCGCCACTTTCTGCTGGTTCCCGCCGGAGAGCGTGCTGCAATCGGCATACACCGACGGAGTCTTGATCCGGAGCTGCGTCACGTAGCGATCGGCAAGAGCGCGCTCGGCAGTCCGGTCGATCCACCCCCGGCGTGAAATCGCGGGAAGCGAGGCGAGGCTGGTGTTGGCGGCGATCGGCATATCGAGCACCACGCCGTGGCGGCGGCGATCTTCAGGCACGTAACCAATACCGGCCGCAATGGCATCCACGGGCGAAGCGATGCGGACCGGTTTCTTCTGAACTAGGATCTCGCCCGATCCGGCCGCCCGCAACCCGAATATGGTTTCCGCCAGCTCCGTACGGCCGGACCCGACCAGTCCGGCCAATCCCAGGATTTCCCCGGCGCGCACCGATAGCGAAATGTCGCGGACGCCGCCGCCGCGGCTCGAGACATTGCGTAGTTCCAGCGCTACCTCCCCAATCGGCAATTCACGCTTGGGGAATACGGAAGCCAGCGGGCGGCCCGCCATCATTTCGATGAGCCCCGCTGAATCGATCTCTTTCGCGTTCTTCGTGCCGATACTCTCGCCGTCCCGCAGGACCGTAATGCGGTCCGCGATCGCGAAGATCTCATTTAGCCTGTGCGAAATATAAACGACGCCGGAGCCTTGCGCGCGCAGCGATGCGATGACCTGGAAGAGGCTCTCCACCTCCGTATCGCTCAGCGAAGCGGTTGGCTCGTCCATGATCAAAATCCGGGCTCCGGCGCCGATCGCCTTGGCTATCTCCACGATCTGCTGCTCGGGCATGCTGAGACTGCCGGCCAGCCGTGCGGGGTCGATGGAGCCGCCGGCACGATCAATCAATTCGGCCGCCCGGCGGTGTCGCTCTCTCCAGGCGACAGGACGCCACATATTGCCCCTCTCCAGCGTCCACGCAATGTTTTCGGCAACCGTCAGGTGGGGAAACAACGACGGCTGCTGATAAATGGCAGCGATGCCGAGCGAGCGCGCGAAACCCGGATTGTTGTGCGCGATTTCCCGGCCCGCGACGCGTACGATTCCGGAATCGGCTGTAAGAGCGCCGGTAATGGTTTTGATCAGCGTGGATTTGCCCGCGCCATTTTCTCCGACCAGCGCATGAACTTCTCCCGCCCGCAAATCGAAATTAACACCCTGGAGCGCGCGAACTCCGGCAAACGACTTGTGAATCTTTCGGGCTTCCAGCAGAGGAGCCGCCATGGCTCAGCGCAAAAACGCCTCCGCGAGGCCGCCGTCGACGGGAATGATGTGGCCCGTAGTTTTCGCGCTCTGGTCACCCGCGAGCCACAGGATGGCTTGCGCGCAATCCTGCGGCAGGATCGTCTGGCCCGTCAGCGTGCGCTCCGCGTAAAACCCTGCCAGCTTCAGACGGAGATCTTCCGTCGATTCCGACTCTGCGAACTCGATGTTGTATTTCTTCAATGAATGAATCACTCGGTCGCGGGGAAACATGGCGGAGCCGGCCACGACAGTAGCCGGGGCGATGCCATTCACCCGGACCGACGGGCCAAGCTGCACCGCCAGTTCCCGAACCAGATGATTCAGCGCCGCCTTGCTGCTATCGTACGCCTCCGTCCCTTTTTTTGAAACGACCGCATTGGCCGAACCGGTGAGCACCAGCGATGCCGGCAGGTTCTGATCCGTGAACACCCACCGCGCCTCATGCGCCAGCAGATAATTTCCCGTCACGTTCACCTGAAACGTTTTGGCCCATTGCGCTTCCGTGAGACGGCCTTCGACTCCCGGAACCGGATAGATCGCCGCTGTGTTCACTAGAATATCCAGTCCCCCGAACTGCGTAACCGTAAACTTCACCGCTTCGGCAAGGGTTTCGGAGGAAGCGAGGTCCAGTACGGTGCCGGCGACCTGATCTGCCGAGGAAACAGCGGCTGCATCGGCCGAGGTGGTTGCAGCCGCCTTCGCATCCAGGTCGGCAACCACCACATGCGCCCCCTTCCGCGCGAGCAGCAGGGCAACTTCGCGGCCGATGCCATTCCCGCCGCCGACGACGAGAGCAATCTTGCGGCTCAATTCTGCTTCCGCGGGCATGCGCTGGAGCTTCGCCTCTTCCAGCGCCCAATATTCGATGCGGAACGCCTCCGAGCGCGGCAAAGCGACGTAGTTATGAAACTGGACGAACTGGCGGGACTGCTCGGGACGGCGCGCGTGCGGCAGTGGATGCCCGACTTCTCCCTCCTCTAGCGCATTCGCGCCCGCCATGACGTGAATAGCGTTCACGAAGAACTCCGTCGTAATGCGCGCTTCCTTCTTGTTTTTGCCGAATCCGAACAGCCCCACGCCGGGAACCAGCACCACCGACGGATTCGGATCGCGCAGCCTGGGGGAAGCGGGATCGGCCCAATCTTTGTAATATTTCTGATATTCGGCGCGATAAACCGCCGCTTGCCGCTGAATCCGGACTTTGAGTTCGTCGAGATTACCGGCGGCGGCGTCCCAGTCGACAAACAGCGGACGGATTTTGGTTCTCAGAAAGTGGTCCGGGCAACTGGTCCCGAGCGCCGCCAACTCCCGCCCCCATTTGCCCCCGGCGAAGCGAAGCGCGTCTTCGTCGTCGCAGTAATGCGCGATGACGCGCCGGTTGGACGAGAGGACACCGCGCAGCGCCGGTAGAATTCGCGCGGCAATCTCGCGCCGGTCCGGCCGCGGCGCGCAGTTCATGCCGCCAAACACGGTTCCCTTTTTCCCCTGGTGCTCCGCGATGAACTCGCCCATTTGGTCGACGGTGCGGATGCTGTTCCAATAGCACTCCCGCTGCGTCTCTCCCCAGGTAAACAGCCCATGGCTGCCCAGGATCAATCCGTCACAGCCAGGATTTTCTTTGACGGCTCGTTCCAGCATCAAAGCCAGCCCAAATCCCGGGCGCTGCCAGGGAAGCCATGCGATCTTGCGCCCAAACTTGCGGTTGAATTCCTCGAGTTTCTGCTTTCCATTGGCGCTGGCCGCGAGCGCGATCGCCCAGTCAGGATGGAGATGATCAACGTGCGCGAACGGCAGAAACGCATGCAGCGGAGTATCGATGGACGCGGCCACGCGGTTCTCGCCGTAAACCGAGAGCGGGTAGTAGCCAACCATCTCATCTTCGTGCGCCTCGCCGCGATAGAGCACCTTGAGGCTCTCGAGGCGATCGAGATATAGCAAGGCGAAACCCGATTCTTTAATAGAGCCGAGATCGCCGCCGCTGCCCTTCACCGCAAGCACCCGCACCAGCCGGCCGGTGAAAGGGTCCGGGAGTTCGAGCTTCGAGCTGGTGTTGCCGCCGCCGAAGTTGGTAATGCGCAGATCCGCTCCCAACAAATTCGAGCGGTAGCGCAGCAGTGCCAGCTGGTTTTCCGCGAGTGACTGGGCTTCCGTCTCGTCCCAGAGGTCTTTGAGATAAGTGATTTCCGTGGTCTCAGGCATAGGCTAATTCACAATACTGCTGGAATCGCTCGGCGGCGCGATCCCACGAGCCGGCGCCTGTCGGCTCAAACACTTCGGTGAGAAACGAGCGATCGATGATCGCGCGCGCCTCCACCAGGCTTTTGGCGCTCCCGGTGGCCATCATCTGAACACCGATATTGCCCAGCACCGCCGCTTCGACCGGGCCCGCCAGCACGCGCCGTCCCGTGGCGTCGGCCGTGAACTGGTTGAGCAGTTGATTGCGCGAACCGCCGCCGATCACGCGAATCTGACTGATGCGCCGTCCGATCAAGGTCTCCAGATTCCGGATCACCAGCCGGTACTTGAGCGCCAGACTCTCCAGAACCGCCCGTGCGTAGGCCCCGGCATTGTCGGGCGCCGGCTGGTCGCACCTGACACAGAAGCGGTCGATGGCGGCAAGCATATCCTCCGGGTTGAGGAACGACACATCGTCAGGATCCACCAGATGGCGGAAGGCCGGCGCCTTGCCGGCGGCATCGGTCAGGTCGGTATAACTGCAGTCCCGTCCGGATGCGACGAACGACCGGCGGCAGCCTTGCAGCATCCACAAGCCCATCACGTTTTTCAGCAAGCGCGTGGTGCCGCATACGCCGCCTTCGTTGGTGAAATTCAGGCGCAGCGCGTCATCGGAAATCATCGGCGAGTCCAGTTCGATGCCAAGCAGCGACCACGTTCCGGAGCTGAGGAAAGCCGTGTCCCCGCGGGCCGTCACAGCCGAAACCGCAGAGGCTGTATCGTGCGAGGCGGGTGTGATCACGGGAGTGCCGGCGAGCGAGGATGAACGCGCCAAACCTGGGCGGAGTTTGCCGACCACCGAGCCCGGTTCCACGATGGGTGCCGGCAGATCGGCCCGCAATCCGAGCCGCGACATAAGATCGCCGGCCCACTGCCGCGTGCGCGCGTTGACAAGCTGGGTCGTGGTCGCGGCGGTGAATTCGCAAACCGCATTTCCTGTCATCCAATAATGGAACAGGTCGGGGATCATCACCAAACGGTCGGCGGCGGCCAACAACCGGGGGGCTTCCCGGCTCGCCGAAAACAACTGGTTCAGCGTGTTGATCGGCATGAACTGAATGCCGGTTGTTCGATAGATGTCTTCCCGCGAAAGCAAAGCCAGCACGTCGTTCATGGCAGTGACGTTGCGGTGATCACGATAGTGGCGCGGGTTCTGGAGCAACTCGCCGTTTTCCCCTAAGAGCGCGTAGTCCACACCCCACGCGTCAACCCCGATGCCCGCCAGTTCGTCTTCCTCCACGGCAGACAGCGCCCTTCGCATCTCGTGCCAGAGCCGCGCGACGTCCCAATGGGGGATACCACCATATTCGACCGGTTGGTTCGGAAACCTGAGAATTTCGCGCAGCTCGATCCGCCCCGCGTGCACAACGCCGGAGAAGGCGCGACCGCTTTCCGCCCCGAGGTCGAATGTCAGGTAGGCTTTGCCCGGGGTTCCCTTAGGCATTGCGAAGATTCTCCGGCTGCTCAGTGAAATCGGGGATTACCGCGCGCCGGGCAACGTCCTGGCCAAGGGCACCCATCTTTGCCTGCTCATCTTAATACATTGCTTCCGCTGCTGGCGTGGCGGGGGCGCAGCCCGGCAGCGTTTCGCATTGCGATACAGCTCGACATCGCGGTGCCCCTGAAGAGTACCTTTCAAACCATTGACATCGACAGAATTTCATCCCCGCGCCCAGCACTTCCGCAAGCAGTTAAAATTTTACGCCACGGAACAACCGCCGTGATATACTCGGCAGCATCTCTCCGTGGAGGTGAGCCATGAATCCCGAAAGCCGTCTCCGGGATCCGTATCTGGTGAAATCCGTTGTGCACTCGTCGCAGCTGCTGGGAGCATTTCGGAGTTCCGGCGAGGCGCTGCCCCTCCGCGAGATCGCCAAGCGCAGCAATTTGCCTAAAACGATGGCGTTCCGGCTTCTGTACACTCTCGAAAAATGCGGAATGGTGGAAAAAGTCGGCGAGAATCTCTACCGCTCGTGCCTTCGTCCGTTCAAGCAGCGGCTGTATCGGCTGGGCTATTGCGCGCAAGGGACGGGATACGGGTTCTCTCGGGAAGTCTCCGCCAGCCTGCGGCGGGCGGCCGATGCGGAAGGCATTGAACTGCTCTGTCTTGATAACCAGTACAATCCGAAGACCGCGCAGCGCAACGCCGATTTGTTGGTGCGGGAAAAAGTCGATCTGGTGATCGAATTCCAGACCGACGAGAACGTAGCCCCCATCGTTGCCGAAAAATATCGCGCCGCCGATATCCCGCTGATCGCGATTGAAATTCCGCACCCGGGCGCTACCTACTACGGCGCCAACAATTATGAGGCCGGGCTGATCGGCGGCCGCTATCTCGGCCGGTGGGTTAAGCGGAGGTGGGAAGCCGAAGCCGAGGAAATCATCCTGATGGAGCTTCCGCGTGCCGGCCAGCTGCCGCGCATGCGCCTGACTGGATTACTGGTCGGCCTCAAGGAAATCCTCCCCAACCTGAGCAACTGCCCCGTCATGCACATCGATGGCGACGGCTGTTTCGACAAGAGCTTCGAAGCCGTAAGAAAGCATCTGCGTTCCTCGAACGCGCGGCGCATTATCGTCGGAGCCATCAACGATACCAGCGCGCTGGGTGCTCTGCGCGCTTTCCAGGAGGCCGGGCGAACCGACCGTTGCGTCGTGATGAGTCATAACGCATCGCCGGAAGGCCGTGCCGAACTCCGGGAGCCCAACACCCGGCTGGTAGGATCGGTCGGATATTTTCCCGAGCGTTATGGCGACGATTTGATCCGCGTGAGCCTCGATCTGCTGAACCGCCGGCCGGTGCCGCCGGCGGTGTTTGTTAAACACCAGATCATCACGCCGGAAACGGTCGATCATTTCTATCCGAACGACCGCCTGGTGGAGACCATTCTGGCCGGCAGTTCCGGCAATCCGGCGTGGTCATTCTAAGGGTTACGGCAGCAGGCATGAAGCACTCGCGAAATATTGCATCAAAATGAGCCAGGCGGCCCTCTAAATAACCGTAACGGAAGTGCAGCTTTCCGGACGACCGGAGGACGATGGATGCCGCAACTGACGGGAATTCTCGAGACCGCACTGGACGTCGATGACCTGCAGGTGTCGGCCGACTTTTACCATCGAGTTCTCGGGTTGGAGATCATCGAACGCAGTGAACGCCTTTGTGCGTTCGCGATCGCCGGACGAGACGTGCTGATTGTGTTCCAGCGCGAGGAAGCGGCCATGATGCGGGATACGGCAGGTGGCAGGATTCCCCCGCACGGCAGCAGCGGCTCGATCCATTACGCGTTCTCGGTGGAACGAGCGGAACTGCCCTACTGGGAACGGCTTCTCGCCGCCAACGGGATCGCCGTCGAAGGGCGCGTGAATTGGGAGCGCGGCGGCACCAGCCTCTACTTTCGTGACCCGGACAAACACCTGGTCGAACTGGCTACGCCGGGAACCTGGGCGATTTACTGAGGACGCCGCTACGGCCCCGGGTTGCAGGTCGCCCCCCGCCGGACCTACACTCAGGAAATTGAGTGGGAGGCGCTCCGAATGAAACCTACACGATGTGCTGCGGTCCTGTTGATAAGCGCGTGCTTGATGGCCTCGCACGCGCAGCAAGGGACGGCGGCGAGCGGCGAATGGCGCGTCAATGGCGGCGACGCGGGCAGTACGCGCTACTCCCCGCTCGAACAGATCAACGCCGGCAACGTGCAAACCCTGCAGGTCATCTGGCGGTGGAAGGCGCAGAACATGGGGCCGGCGCCGCAAGCGGCGTGGGAGGTGACCCCGCTGATGGTGGGCGGTCGCCTCTATTTCACTGCAGGCGCCGGCCGCACCGTCGTCGCGGCTGATGCTGCCACTGGAGAGACCTTGTGGCTTTACCGCGGCGATGACACCGGTGAGCGTGGCGCCGTGCGTGCCAACAACCGTGGCGTCTCCTATTGGACGGACGGCCGCGGCGACGAACGCATCCTGTTCGTGACTCCTGGCTATCAACTCGTGGCGCTGAACGCCAAGACCGGCCTGCCGGTGCCCTCATTCGGTTCCGATGCTCACGTCGATTTGTGGCAGGGCCTCGACCGGCCGGTCGTCGAGAAAGGGACGATTGGCGCCACCTCGCCACCCATCATCATCCGCGATGTGGTGGTGGTCGGCGCGGCTTTGAAGGTCGGCGTGGCGCTGCCTAAGAAGGAAAATGTTCCCGGCTACATTCGTGGCTATGACGTCCGCACCGGCAAGCTCCTCTGGACGTTCCATACCGTGCCGCAGGCCGGCGAGTTCGGCGTCGAAACATGGCAGAAGGACCCGCAGACCGGCCAGGATTCCTGGAAATTCACCGGCAACACCGGCGCGTGGGGACCGCTTACGGGAGACGAAGAGTTGGGCTACGTCTACATTCCGGTGGAAGCGCCGAGCGGTGATACTTACGGCGGCCAGCGCCCCGGGCAGAACCTGTTTTCCGACAGCATTGTGTGCCTCGATGCCAAGACCGGCAAACGCATCTGGCACTACCAGCTCATCCATCACGAGATGTGGGATTACGATATTCCCGCGGCGCCTATTCTGCTCGATCTCACCGTGAACGGCAAAAAAATCAAGGCGCTGGCGCAGGTGAACAAATCGGCCTATACCTTTGTCTTCGACCGCACCAACGGCCAGCCTGTGTGGCCCATCGAAGAGCGCCCGGTTCCCAAAGGCAATGTACCCGGCGAGTGGTACTCGCCGACGCAGCCGTATCCCACCAAGCCCGCTGCATTCGATCGCCAAGGCGTGACCGAAGCCGACCTGGCCGACTACACTCCGGAAATCAAAGCGGCGGCCTTGAAAATGGCGTCGCAATACGTGCTTGGTCCGATCTACACGCCGCCCATCGTCAAGGACACCGGCGGCAAGCTGGCGACGATTCAGTTGCCGGGCGCCGGCGGCGGCGCCAACTGGATGGGCGCGTCGGTCGATCCCGAAACCGGCATTCTCTACGTGCCGTCGGTAACCGCGCCGTATCTGTCTTCGCTGCAGCCGGGCGGCTCCCGCTCCGAAATGCCGTACATTGCGGCCGGCGGCCTGGGCGGGCCCATGGTCATGGGCGTGCCGCTCATCAAGGGCCCCTACGGCCGCATCACCGCGATCAACCTCAATACCGGCGAGCACGTGTGGATGGTTCCTAACGGCAAACCCGCCGACAGCCTGATCAACAACCCGGCGCTAAAAGCCGCCAACATTGACGCCAGCAATTGGGGTGGCGGCCAGCGGTCTCCAATTCTCGTGACAAAAACCCTGTTGTTCGAAGGCAGCAACAATCTGCGCGTCATCGATAAAGCGACCGGCCGCCAGGTTCACGCCTTCGAGCTCGGCGGCAACGTGACCGGCGGCACCATGACCTATCTCGTCAATGGCCGCCAATTCCTGGTCGCGGTGGTCGGCGGCCGTCCCGGCGAAGGCGCCGAACTGGTTGGTCTGGCGATTCCCAGGCCCGGCGAACGCGGCCGTGGCGGGCGCGGCGGCAATCAGAATCAAGAGAACTAAGCCTGACGATTGGATCTGATATGATCTGCCCATGAATCCCTTGGCAGTCATAGGTGTAATCATATTGGCATCAGTCGGGTCCGCCGTGATCACGTATTGCGTGACAACGTTGCGCGCACAGAGAGTGGCGGCAGAGAGGACACGGGCGCTGGCCGGCGCGGTGGCGGCTTTGGAGAATGAGAAAGCGGCGTTTGAGCAGACGGCTCGGGCCATCGAAGAGAACGCCAAACGCAAAGCCCTCGACGATTTCCTCGCGGATCTCCGGGTTGAGGAGAGGCGCTACGTGCGTCAGCATAAGCTTTTGTTCGCCCATCGGAAAAGTTTGGTTCTGCAGGAGCGCATTTTCTTTCGGAACGTTCCGATTTCCAGCTGGGTGGAACACGAGATTCCGGTCGAAGAAGGCGCCGACCTGGACGCACTCGCAAAAACCCTGAGCGTCTTCGATGCGATTGAGAGCGGATCCTCGATCGCACGCGGCTCCCGCGCTTTGTTGTTTTCAAAACGCTGACACAGGGCGCCGGATCTCTGTGCATCGAAACTTCCCCACCTTGTTGTTGCCGCTTGGCGCCGCTGCGCCGGCGCGCTGCATCGATCAATGCGAGTCTTGCCAGAGATTTGTACGAGGGCAAGGGTTAACGCGACGGGGATTGAGAGACGGCAGCAGGGCGTGGTGGATAGCGCTGTAAGGCACTGCTTCCGGGAGGGATAGAAAATTTTCTCCGTGAGAGGACGGGCACAAGTCGCCTATAATTCCTCACAGGAGCGGGGGAGGAAGCAGACGCATGGTGATGAGGAGTTTCGGCGTGCCTCTCGGCATGGTTCTAATGGCCGTGATGGTGGCGGCCGGGTCCGGCCAAGACGGCGATCGCCATAACCAGAAAGCTGCAGACGTTGCTGCCGCAGACGCAGCATTTGTCCAGGCAATCGCTCACGCGGATACGGCCGGCGTTGAGAAATTCCTGGACGCCGGATTCACATGGACCCGTGCGGATGGCACGGTTCATCCCCGGCTCGAGGTACTGCACCGATTACCGAAAGCTGCAATCCCGAATGAAAGAAATGAAGAAACGCGGGTTTTCACGTATGGTGTTCTGGCCGATGTCCAGGTGAACCGGGGTCGATTTCACGTGTTGCGAGTGTGGGTGAAGCGCTCCGGGGGTTGGAAGGCGCTCGTGTATCAGGAAGTGATCTCGCTTGACGCACCGCCTACGTTCACTCCGGGCGCCGGCAAGGATTGCGACAATCCCTGTAAGGCAATCCCATTTACTCCGGGCACCGAAACGGAGCGGCAAGTGGCACTCGCGTATTCGAAGCTGGAAACGGCCGCCCGTGCCCGCAACTCGGCAGCGTTCGCTCCGATGGTAGCTGATGAGTTTGTGGCTGCCAGTTCCAATAGCGACCGGCTTCAGAGCAAACGCAGCCGGATGGCCGAATTCGACCGGTCGAAGGATGCCGGCGTAGCGCCGACTCCCCTGCTTTCCGCCCGGATGTTCTCGTTCGGAAACACGGTACTGATGGTTTCCGAGCACAAGCCCGACCGGGGAAACCCGCTGCATGTGAGCCGGGTTTGGGTAAAGCGTGCCGGGAATTGGGTCGAGACGCTGAGTTATCAAACCAGTGTCGGGGCGCCCGCCGCCCCATGAATGGCAAGACGGGCTATTTCCCCCCAATGCTTCAGCGGGTCCGCCGGATGATGAACAGCCCCCAGTTCTTGTCCGTGATGTAGATATTGCCGCGCGTGTCCACCAGCACATCCTCGGTCTGGCTCACCAGCTTGTCATACGGCAGCAGACCGTAACGCTTTATTGGCGGGGGCGGAATGAACCAGCCCACTTCTTTCGGCAACTGCGGATCTTTGATGTCGTAGAGGCGCAGCCCCGCATTGAAATATGTCAGGTAAATCAGGTCGCCCTGCTTTTCGACATCCGGCAGGTGGTATTCGAGGTTGGTGTTGTGCGGCCCGAACCGGCCCCCTTTGTCGCAGAAATCCGTGTAGGGAAGATTCTTGGGTGGCACGGGGGTCGGAAACACGGACATCAGCCGTGGCCGCGCTTCGTTCTGTATATCGATCATCGCCGCGATCGTCAGCGGTGACGTGCACGCTTTCGGCGTTCCATCCGGCTGGTCGCCGCCCCCAGTCGCTTCGCCGTGAAGGAACAGCAGCGGTTTTCCCGGGATCGGAAGCACATCGTGCGCCGGCAAACCTCCGAATGGGGGGCTGATGGTAAGCTCGCCAATCTCTTTCGGATTCGCAATGTCCCGAATGTCCAAAATTACGACAGAGCGCCCGTATCCCAAGTACGCCTTGTTGCCATCCGCGCTGATGATGGCCGGACCGTGAAAGGAAAGATCGCTCCGCGCCGGAGTCTCGCCATCTTTCTGCCCCGGCATCCACCATCGCCCGGCTTCCTTGGGATTCTTCGGATCACTGATATCGACAAATACCAGAATCTGCCCGCGATACCCGGGCATCGTGGCCGCGGCATTGAAATAGCGCCCCCCGGGATAGCCGATGCGATGAATCCCATTGGCGCCTGTCTTCCAGTGCGAGAGCAGCTTCCAGTTCACCGGATCGCTGACATCCCAGATGAGCGCGCCCTCATCGTTCGGCCGCTTCGGATCGCCGCCCCAGTTGCGCGGCCGCTGCTGCAGCGCCGTAATCAAAATATTGTCGTGCAACTCCACCTGATAGGTGTTGGTGTTGTCCGGGCCTGGAATGAACTTGATGAATTTGGGATTGGCCGTGTCAGTCACGTCCAGAATGATCCATCCCGATTCCCAGAAGTGACCGAGATACGCGTACCACCTGTCGCCCGCGCGCCTTACTATGATCTTGAAGGCGCCGCCGTGCCCGTCGAGACCGCTGTAGCCGACCGGCTTCATGTTCTCGGCAGTCCAACCGGAAGGAAACGGGTCGGCATGCAGAGCCGCCATGAGGAGCAGCGCACAACTCAGGCGAGTGATCGAACGCATAATCCCCCTATGCCACGCTACTGAGGCCCCGGCCGAAGTAGAAGGCCGTAGGCGTCTGCGCATCCCATCCCACGTTGCAGTGCGCCACCGACCACTTCTCTACCTTGCGCGGCTCTAGCACCGGCTTTCCCAACGCCGGACATGAGAGGCAGTAGCTTCCGTCGTGATCGCCGATCCAGATCAGATTGCGGTCCCATTCGACGAATACGTTTTCGGTCATGCCGCGCCACCAACTGTCGTAGTTGTTGATTTCGCCTTCGTGAGGCGGCACAAACCACGCCACTTCTTTCGCAGCCGTGGGATTGGATAGATCGAAAACACGGACGCCGGCATTGAACCAGGCGATCGCGATGATCTCAGGCCGCGACGCACCCGGCGCCAGCCAACACTGCGTATTATGCGAGCCGAAGCGGCCGCGCGAAAAACAGAAATCGCTGTACGGCGCATCCGGCGGCGCCTGCGGGCGCGGGAAAAGGCCGATGATCTTCGGATTCCGCGGATCTTTCACATCCACGACGTAAGGCGTGTGATACACCTCGCGGCAATCGGCTTCGAGCGCTTCATGCGTCGCCACCACGATATTCTGCAACTGCGGATGGCGGGAATCGGAGATCACCGGATAGCAAGTGTGGAACGGAATTGTGCCGATGGCGTTGAATTCGTACTGCACTTTTCCGTACGGCTTGGGATGAGCAATGTCGCTGAGGTCCATCACGTACATACCGAAAGCACCGAAGCCCGCGTAACCGACCTTGCCGCCGTCCTCGACGCGCCTGGGCACGCTCACCGCGCCGTGATTGCCGGTCCAGGAAGCGTGATCGCCCGCAAACACGTATTTCTTGTACTCAGCTTCCTCGCCGATCCGCTGTCCCGGCACCCACCACCGCGAGACCTCCTTCACCTTCGCCGGATCGCTCATATCGACGATCATGATGGCGTTCGAGAACGGGCGCTGGTGATTTTCGAGTCGCAGCTGGTCGTCCCACCCGCAATCGAGATACGCGTACTTGCCGCCGTCGTAAAAATTGTGATGCGTGCCGTTGCCCTTCTCTCCCGTGCTGTACTCTTCGAGCAGATCGGGTTTCTCGGGATTGGTGATGTCGTAGTTGCGGATCCCGCGCAGCCCTTTGAAGTTAACTACGCGGTCGCGCAGCGGCTGGTCGTACTGACCGTCGGGAAACTCGGGCGTGGCGGAAGTGAGCGGCGTGGCCGCCGTGCACATCATGATCCACTTCTTCAGATCGGTGCGGTAAACCACGGCTCCTGGGCCGCGCGTGATGTTCTTATTGACGACCACCGGGTTCTTCGGATCGCTGACATCGAGGAAGCCGCCGTTGGCGGGCAGCAACCGGCGCTTGCCGCGCGCCCACATCGCCATCAGCGGCTCGCCGCCGGCTATGGTCGAGCCGGGGATACGGGCAATCACCTCCATGTTGTGCATGTACGTCTTTTTATCGAGAAAATCGAGCGCGCCGAGTGGCAGCCGGAAGGGCGGCCCGCCGCCGCCGGGCGTCAATCCCGTAACCTGCGCTTTGGCGCCGAGGGCGCCGGTCAGGCCGGCCGCGGCAGCTCCGAGAAAAGATCTTCGCTTCATGCGATCACTCCTCCATCAATGCAAAGGTCCAAATCGAGCCACCGGTCGGCACCTTGCGCCCGGCGTATCGAGTGGCCAGCGTGCCGCCCAAGCCCGAGGCGATCGTCACGTACTGCCGGCCATTGTGCGTATAGGTAATGGCCGTCGAGTTGATGCTCGATCCCGTTTTGAATTGCCAGAGCGTCTGGCCGGTGTCCTGGTCGAGCGCAACCACCTCGCCGGTCAGTTTGCCGGTAAAGATAAGTCCGCCGCCGGTGGCGAGGATGCCGGCCGAACTCGGCATTCCGATCAGCGGCACCTCCCATTTCTTCTCGCCAGAGAGCGGGTCGATGGCCGTAAAGTGCCCGAACACATCCGTGTCCTTCATTTGCGGAAATCTCGAGGTGACACCGGTCGATTCCCCGCCCTTGACCGCGGGCTTGGGCGTCGAAAGCTTCTGGATTCGCGGCACCTCCCAAGTGCTCGCGTAAATCAGACCGGTGTTCGGGTTGAACGCGATCGGCACGGCATTGGTGCCGCGCGACGGGTAAATCTCCACTTCTTCGCCCGCGGCAAACTTCTTATACACGTCCGTCAATACCGGACGGCCGGTGGACGGATCGATGCGTGAGGCCCAATTCACTTTTACGTACGGGTGGCCGGCGATGAATTTGCAGTTGGTCCGGTCGATGACGTAGAGGAAACCGTTCTTGTTGGCCTGGATCATGACCTTGCGCATCTGCCCGTTCACGGGCAAATCCGCGAGCACCTGCTCGTCGGTAGCATCCACATCGTAGACGTCGTTGGGCGTGTATTGAAAGTAGCAGGCCACTTCGCCGGTCTTAGGATGGATCGCCAGCACACTATTGGTGAACAGACTATCCAGACCCTGACGCGGCCGCGGATCATAGGGCTCCGCGTTACCGGTGCCCCAATACACCAGATCGAGCTGCGGATCGTACGAACCCGAGCGCCACGTCGGGCCGCCGCCTTGCGACCAGGCATCGCTATTCTTCGGCCAGGTCTCCGAGCCCGGCTCGCCCGGCGCAGGAATCGTATAGCGGCGCCACAGCTTTTTGCCGGTATCGGGATCCCAGCCGTCGAGGAAACCGCGAGTCGTGGATTCACCGCCGGCTACACCGGAAATCAGCACGCCGTTGGCGACAATCGGCCCGCCCGTGGCGTAATACCCATCCTTGGCCTCCGCAAATTTCTGGCTCCAGATCGGCTGGCCGGTCTTCATATCGAGCGCCAGAAGATGATTGTCTCCCGTTACGCGAAACAGTTTGCCATTGTAGATGGTGGCCGCGCCGCGATGGAACGGAGCGCGCTTGATGCCCGCTTCCAGTTCCACCGGCGTGCGCCAGATCTGCTGGCCCGTGGCGACGTCGATGGCGAACGTCCACTTGCCATTGATGACGTACATCACGCCGTTGTAGATCGTGGGCTGGGCCAGTTCGCCCAGGTCATTCATGACGCTCGCATTCCAGATGGGCGCCAAATGCTTCACGTTCGACTTATTGATCTGCGCAAGCGGGCTATAGCTCTTGCGGTCGTACCCCATGCTTTGGGTGAGCACGTTCTCCGTGTTTTTGCCGTCGTTAACGAGCTCTTGCCCAGTTTGGGCCAATATCGGCGCGGCGGCGAACGCTGCGCACAGCCACATGCTTTTCATGAGCGGCTTCCTCCATCTATCGCGTGGACCCATCCATTATAATGACGCGGCCTTTTGCCGGAGAATCGCGATGACAGCGGCGGTGTCGTATCCGCCCATGCCGCGCGCGGAGAGTTCTAAAAAATGTGCAGCACTCACCCCGAATACGGGCACGGGGGCGCCGGATGCGGAGGCGAATTCGGCGATAAGTTTCAGGTCCTTTTGAAAGACATCCGCCTTCATCATGGGAGTCATGTACGCGCCGGCGGCCATGCTCGGGCCGCGCACTTCGAGCATCCGTGACGTGGCGGCGCTGTGCACGAGCAGGTCCACCAGTTCGGTAGCATCGAAGCCGGCCTTCTCGCCGAGGACGAGCGCTTCGGCCGCCGCCATAATGTGCACGGCAACGAGCAGGTTGGCGATCAGTTTCAGCTTCGTTCCGGCGCCGAAGGCGCCAACGTAGCGGATCGAGTGTGTCAGATGCGCGAGCACGCCACGGGCCTGGTCGAAGTCGGCCTGATCGCCACTGGCAAAAATGATGATGTCTTTGGCTTGAGCCTGTGGACCAGTGCCGCTGATCGGCGCATCGAGCATGGCGATGCCGGAATCGGCCAGTCGAGCGCGGCCCACTTCCTTTTCCGGCAACGAAAGCGTGCTGGTTTCGACGACGATCAGCCCGGGCCGCTGCGCCGATATGATGCCGCGCAGAACGTCGTCTAGAGCCGCTGCATCCGGCAACGAAGTAATCAGCAGATCCGCTTCGGCGGCGACCGCGCGCGCGGACTCGCAGGCATGTCCGCCCGCCGCAGCGAACGCGTGCAGCGGAGACTCAAGCGGGTCATAACCCAGGGTGCGCAGACCCGCCTCGACAAAGTGCCGGGCGAAGGCGCCCCCCATAATACCGAGGCCGATCACGCCCACGCTCGTGATTTCAGTGTCCATGAGGGGCCTATGGTAGCATCGAAGGCAATGTCGTTGAGCCAGGGTGCCGGGGTCTCGGTCGAACCGGCGCGCCCCGCAACGGGGTGGCGCATCTGGGTGGCGAGCCTCACCATGATGCTGTGCTCGTGGCTCTCTTACGTGGACCGCCAAATCCTGGCGGTGCTTTCGCCGATGATCCTGCGCGACACCGGCCTGAGCGCGCAGGGCTATGGCGAGGTGGTCTCGGCGTTTTCCGTTGCATATATGATCGCGAATCCACTCTGGGGATCGATTCTGGATTACGTCGGGCTGCGTGCGGGGATGCTGGCGGCGGTCACCATCTGGACGATCGCAAGCACGTCGCACGCTTGGATGGCAGGGTTTGTCGGGTTCGCTGCGGCGCGCGCGCTGCTGGGGTTAGGCGAAGGCGCCACGTTTCCGGGCGGTCTGCGCGCCTCGATGGATTCGCTGCCGCCGGACCGGCATTCGCGCGGGCTGGCGGTTTCCTATAGCGGCGGCTCGCTGGGCGCGATCCTGGCGCCGCTGGTGGTGGTGCCAATCGCCGTGCGGTTCGGTTGGCGCGCCGCGTTTCTGTTCTCCGGCGGGCTGGGCGTCCTCTGGCTGCTGCTGTGGACGGGCGTAGCGCGGCCGCCGTTCTTGAGCCCGCCCACGCGGAAGCCGCGGCGCATGGCTTGGCCGAATCCGTTCGAACGGCGTTTTTGGGCGCTGGTCACCAGCTACGCGCTCGGGGCCATCGCCATCGGCCCGGTGTTGTATTTCAGCCCGCTCTATCTCAACCGCGTGCTGCATTTCCCAGAAGCCGATTTGGGAAAGGTGCTCTGGATTCCGCCGTTCGGCTGGGAGGTCGGGTATTTCGTGTGGGGCTGGGTAACGGACCGGTTTGCGCCGAACTCGCTGCGTCCGGTCGGGCTTTTTTTCCTGCTCGCCGTTCTTTGTCTGCCGATCGCCGCGGTGCCGTGGACTGCTTCGCCGGCGATCGTGCTGCTGCTGTTCTTCTGGTCTATGTTCGTGACTGGCGGTTTTCAAATGGTCGCGCTGCGCACCGGAGCTCGCATGTATCCGCGCGACAAAACCGCGCTGGCGGGCGGGACGGCGTCCGGCGCGTGGTCCGCAGTCGCGGCGGTGATCCTGCCGGTATTGGGACACTGGTTCGACCAGCAGCGCTTTGATGCGATCTTCTGGTTAATCGCGGTCGTGCCGCTGGTGGGCGTGACGCTATGGCTATGGCTTAGCCGTAGGACCGGGCAGGTCGCAGAGCTGCCCCACGCTACGGCGTGACGGTCAGGGTAGCGGTATTACTGGGCAGATTTCCCACTGAGACCACCACGGGCTGGGGACCGAGCGGTGCGCCTGCTGGTATCTGGTAGTTGATCTGAACTACGCCGACCAATCCCCACGGAATGCCCGCAAATTGGATCGGAGCGTTTACGCCGCCAACGCTTACGTTTGTGTTTTGCATCGGCTGCGGCAGCGCCGCGAGCGGCGTGCCGGCGGGGGGAGCGGCTCCATCGATAATTCCCGGAGAGACGCCGCCGGCACCGGTGACGAACATTGTCAGAACCTGGCCGCGCGCACCGGTCGCCATCGGCACGGGCCCTCCCTGCGAATCGGTGAAAATTCCGGGAGCCGCTAGGGCGGCGCTGAAGTTCGCGGTCGCGGTTTGTCCGTTGTTGTTCACGGTTAAGGCAACGTTACTGTTCACCGGCGTTTCATAGGGGACCTGCACATTCAACTGGATCGGCGAAACATACCAAAGCGGAGCGGGAACACCATTGACCGTCACAGAGACGCCGCCCAGTTGAAGCGGCAGCGGCACGGTTGATGCCTGGGTGGTGGTGGAGGCGAGTTGGGTCCCGTAAATCGTCAGGATCATGCCCGGCGCATAGACGGCGCGGTACGACGCGGCGTTTCCAATTGCGCTGATCGTGGGAGCGCCTCCGGCGGCAGGAGGACGCGTCTGCCCGCCGGCGCTCCCCAGCCAAGCGTTGAACAACGCGCCCGCATCCACGGATCCCAGGCCGGTCACGAGATCATAACCCGGGCCGGCGTTGTAGCCGACCGGACCAGCGGTGCAGTTGCGCTGGGTGGGCGTGCAAGTGACATTGATGATGTTGTTGCCCGCGACGACGTCGTGGAAAGCGGCCGGCGCGGTCTGCGCCAGTCCGTACAGCAGGGGATTAATATTACCCAAGCCGCCCGCGCTCGGCGCACCCTTGGAAACCAGCCATTGGTTGAGCAGTGCGGCCATACCGGAAAACAGCGGCGCCCCCACGGAGGTACCGCCGTACACGGCTTCGCACTGCGTGGGCGAACCGCGCCGCCCGCCGCCGCAGGAGGTCGGATCGCTGGTGAAGACGAGATAGCCGTCATGGTCGGCCGAAGCGGCGATTGAGATATCGGGCACGTCGCGGACGCTGTCGGCGGGCACCCCGGCTCCGGTTTGCCAGGACGGCTTCGCGAATAAAGTACTGGGGCCGCCGCCGCTGGCCGAAGGCGATTGATCGATGGCCGTATCGTTCCACGCGATTTCCGGAATATACGACAGGGCGGAGGAGTTATTGCTGCCATTGGCCGCATTCCAGTAGTTGCCGGCGCTTTCGTTCAACTCCGTGCCGCCGATGCCGGTCACTTCCGGCAAGCCGGCCGGCAGATCCACGGAGGCGATGCTGCCGGCGCCCGGGAAGGTGTCGCCAACACAATCAGTGGCGCCGCTGTCTCCGGATGCGGCAAACCACGTCATGCCTTGGGCGTTGGCGCGGCGGCCCAGCGCTTCCAGTTGAGTGACCTCGGCAGCAGAATACGCCGCTTCACAATCGCCATAGCTGATGCTCAAAACAGGAGCGAGGTTTTGGTCTATGGCGTACTGAGCCGACGACATGACGTCGGAAGAGTACACATAAACTACGGTGGCATTGGGTGCGGCCGCACCGGCCATCTCCACATCGAGATCGGCCTCACTCAAATCGCCGGACACAATGCCGGGATCGGTGGCATTGGGAACGAGCACGACCTGCGGATCATTCGCGGGTAAACCGAAGAAGCTGCGGAACTGCTCTACGTCAGCCAGGCGGATCTGGGTTTGGCCCGCCACCGCGATTTTTTCGCCAGAACCGGTCACGCCGGCGTTGAGCAGGGGCGCCAGGTTATAGATCGTCGCCACGTCACCGGGACCAAGACAGTGGCCGCCGCAAACGTTGGCATTGTATTGAGGTTGCATCGCGCGCGGAGCCACGCCGCGGGGTCGCGACGCGGGCTTGAGACGGAAATCCGTCAGACCGTGGATACCCGCAACGATTCCCTGCAAGGCGGCGGGAATAGAAGGCGCGGACGCATTGGCGAAGTGCGTTTCGCCATTGACCAGGTAATGATGAATCGGCACGTCGAACGCCTGTTCGACTGTGGCAGCCGAGCCGCTCACCGCGATCCAGTCGCGGCCGCGGGCTACGCCCACCACCATCAGATTCTGGCTTTTGAGCCAGGCGAGGATCTGGTTGATATCGTTCTGACTCACACCGAAAAGATCGGCATATTCCTCCGGTGTTAGCCAATGGTGGTAATTCGGCGACGCGGGATCCTGCTGATCGCGAAGCAACTGATCGAGCGCAGCCTGCTGGCTGGCGGAGGGGTGCAGAACCAGGGTGACACGGGACAGTTGCATATCGGGGTCGACCGGACCCTGATCGTTTTCCGCGCGCGCCTTCGGGTGGACGCTTCCCGTGAGCCGGATCCGTTGCGCAGCCGTGATGCGCTGCGAAATCCGGTTGGGTTGAGGGAACGCTACGAAAGTTAATAGTGCGGCGAGAAAAACGAAGGAACCGGAGGTTTTCGACATAATTACCGGGGTCGGGACCTATAATCGAGCTAAAGTTCTTCAGACGAGGGTCTCGAAACGGCGGTTTCAAAAACAGAGAAGCGTTGCTCACCGCAAACTATGCCCGATCTCAAACGGCGGCGAGGCGACGTAAGTCTCCGCGAATGTGCGAATCCGCTCGAATTAAAGGAATACGTGTTTCTTTAGCAAGATACCAATACTTAGCATTGATCGACGGGGCCGGAATCACCGCCTGGTTTCGGCGAATTCCGTGACGCTGAGAAAGTTGCCATCAGGGTCTTTGAACCAGGCAACCCGGGCGCCGGTCGGGGTGGTCCAGATGCCGAGTTCGTCCTGTTTCATGTGTTCGTAACGCTCAAAACGAACGCCGCCTTGCTGCAGTTCCTGGATGGTGGCGCGAATGTCGGGGACTTGCCAACCGAGCACCGTGCCACGCGCCGGCGGGAGTTCCTTTGACATACCGAGGCGCAGCATGATGCCGTTGGCATCAAAGACGAGAGCGAAGGGCGGCTCTTCCGAGACGAGGCGTAGGCCGAGCGTGTCCCGGTAGAAAGTTTTTGCGCGGGGCACGTCGACGATGTACACGAACGCCATCAAGTTGTGGCTGCCCAGGCGGGCGGGTTGCGGCATGCGGCCATCATGAAGGTTTTTGCGGGTTGTCGCAAGAATGGTTCCGCGCCATAATATATCTCTATTGCGACATGCCCAGGTTTTGACCGGCTATGATCCAAAGCGCGGCGTTTCGATCGCTACGCTGGCTTACGAATACCCGGCGCAGTATCAAGTGACGCAACACGCACACGGATCCGATCAATTGATTTATGCGGTCAGCGGCCTCATGGAGGTTTCGTCGGAGCAGAGCGTTTGGGTAATCCCGCCGCATACGGCGCTGTGGATCCCAGCGCGAACGCAACATCAGATTCATATGCGCGGAACGGTTTCCATGCGCACCCTGTACGTACGGCGTGGGCTGGTGACGCGCCGGGAGACGCGCTGCGCGGTGCTCCACGTAACGCCTCTGCTCCGGGAGTTGATCGTCGAGATCGTCAGGGTGGGTCAAGTGCGCGTAAGGGACCGGTATGAACAGGCTCTTGGCGAGTTGCTGCTTGCGCAACTGAAGAAGGCGTCCGCGGTACCGACGTTCATCACCCTGCCGAAAGACATTCGGGCGCTTTCCGTCGCCCGGGCGATTTTGCGTGATCCGGCGGAATTGAAACCGCTCTCGGCCCGGTGCGCGACGGCGGGGGTGAGCGTGAGGACGATAGAGCGGGCGTTTCGCCGGGAAGTTGGTACGGACTTCGAATCGTGGCGGCGGCAGGTGCGGCTGACGAAAGCGGTGGAGCTGCTGGTATCGGGGTGTTCGGTAAAAGAAGTCGCCGGGCGAGTGGGATACCGGCAGACCAGCGCGTTCGTGGAGATGTTTCGACGGAGCCTGGGGGCTACACCGAAGGCGTGGATTTCCGGGTTGAACCGGGAATCGCGCGCCTTCGGATAACCGGACTAAACGGCGGCTTGCGCGGTGACGCGGTTGGGCAGCGTTTTCGCGACGATGCTGCGGAATTCGGCGTCGGTGAGGAGACGCTTGTGCTGCAGCGAAAACTCCTTCACGGCGGAAACCACCTGCATGGCTTCGTCTTCGGTGAACTCGACCTTCAACTTCTTCAGGCCGTTCTTGACCGAATCGATGCCGCTGCCTTTGCCGAAAACGACTTTGGCCGGGGGCTGACCGACCACGTCGGGACGGAAGGGGAACAACTCGGTCGGGTGCTCCTGACCGCAGTTCTGGAACCAGCTGGCGATGATGCCGGATTCGATCTGGAACAGCGCGTCGCCGACCACCGGCCGGTTGCTCGCAACGGCATGGCCGGAAAGTTCCTGCACCAGGTGGGCGAGGCTGTAGAGCTTATCGTATTTCAAACCGATATCGATGCCGTAGAGCGTCAGCAGCGCCATGGCGGTTTCTTCCATCGGAACGTTGCCGGCGCGCTCGCCGAGACCAAGCACGGTGGAATGGATGACCTCGACGCCTTCGGCGACGGCCATGATCGTGTTCGCGACTCCCATTCCAAAATCCATGTGGAAGTGGGCTTCCAAGCGCTTATTGATACGTGCCTTTACCTGGCGCACGAGATATTGCATAGCGTGCGGCGAGACGACGCCGAAGGTATCGACCAGGGCGAGGGCATCCATGTGGCCTTCGTTGGCGACACGGAGAATGAGATCGAGCACCCACTTCATGTCGGCGCGGCTGAAATCGATGGGGAAGAAGACGACCTCGAGCCCCTGCGAATGGGCGTAAGCGGTGGATTCGATGGAGAGCTGAACCGCCTTCTCCATCGGCCATTGATAGGCGTATTGAATAATGTGCTGGCTGGAGGGGACCTCCATCACGACGCCGGAGACGCCGCAATCGACGGCGCGCTTCACGTCATCCACCATGCAGCGGGAAAATGCGAAAACCTTGGGGCCCAGGTTGCGCTTGACGATTTCTTTGATGGCGGCCTGGTCGCTGGGCGAGACCACCGGCATCCCGGCTTCGATACGGTGCACGCCCGCTTCAGCGAGACCTTCGGCGATGCGGATCTTGTCGTCTTTGGTGAAGATCACGCCGGTCTGCTGCTCGCCATCGCGGAGCGTGATGTCGTGAATCTGAATGTTTTTGGGGAAATGGAACTCAGAGCGGACGGCTTCGTTAAAATTCCACGGGCTGACGAACCATTTATCGGTCTTCCAGGGTTCTTGGGACATGACGATGCAATTTCCTCCAGATGGGCTAAATTGTCGCGGACTTGGTGACTTCGGGATTGACGGGGTTCCGCACCGGCTTTCCGGTAAGGACCCGAAGCACTTCCTCGGCCGCCTTGGTCTGTAAATCCACGAGAGATTCTTCGGAATAAAAACTGGTATGCGGAGTGAGGATGACGTTGTCGCGCCCGAACAGGGGCGAATTCGTCGGCGGTTCCTGCTCCATGACGTCGAGCGCCGCGCCGGCGAGGCGTTTTTCGTCGAGGGCCTGCGCAAGCGCGGCTTCATCGATAATCGGGCCGCGCGCCGTGTTGACGACGTATGCCGTCGGCTTCATGCGGCGGAAAACGTCGCTGTTAAACAAATGATGCGTTGCAGGGATCAGCGGCGTGTGGATCGAGATGTAATCGGAGACGCGCACGAGTTCATCGAACTCGACGCGCTCGACGCCGGCGCGCTTCAGGATTTCGTCGGACACATAGGGATCGTACGCGACCACGCGGATGCCAAACGCCTGCGCTTTGGGCGCGACCAATTGTGGAATTTGTCCGAAGGCCACGAGGCCGAGTACCGTCCCACGGAGGCGGTGAATCGGCGTGACGGCCTTCATCTCCCACCGGCCGGTATGGGTGCGGGCGTTCGACGACGGAATCTTGCGAACCAGGGCCAACAGCATCGCCATGGCGTGGTCGGAGACTTCGTCCAGGCAATAGTCGGGAACACGGGTAACGACAATGCTACGGCTGGTGGCCGCCGGAATGTCGACATTATCTACACCTATGCCGAAGCGGGCAATGATGCGGCACTTCGTCAATTGGGTGACTACCTGGGCCGGCAGCCTGGCATAAGTGGTCAGGATCGCGTCGGCATCGCGCGCGACCGACAGAATGGCGTCGGGTGTGGTTTGCGAGGCCAGGCGCAGTTCCGCGCCGATCTGAGACAAGACCTTCTGGGCCGGGTCCAGGTTAGGGAAAACCGAATCTGTGACAGCGACAAGGGGAGGCACTAGTTTATCCAGATTATCACGGCGGGGATGCGATCCGAAGTAGGAAATCCGGGCTATGCGCGGAGGGCGCGGTCGGAGATGGCGAGTCAGTTCATCCAGCGGACCACGCCGGCGACGCCGTCCACCGCCACGGTAGAACCGTCGGGAATGCGTTCGGTGGCATTGAGGACACCGAGGACCATGGGGATTCCGCGCTCCCGCGCGAGAGAGGCCATGTGCGACGTGCTGCCGCCGCGCTCGGTGACAACTCCTGCAACGCGGGTCAGGATGTGGCTGAGGGCGGGACCCGCCACCCGCGTGACCAGGACATCGCCGGGCGCGACGCGCGAGATCTCGCATTCGCAATTGACGACACACGCGCGGCCCGTGCCCCAGCCGATGCCAGCAGCATGACCGTTCAGCCGCGGGCGATTTTGCCAGATGGCGTCGGGCACAACGGCCGGTTGAACATGCAGCGGCCGCGCCTGCAGCAACTGGAAACCGGCCTCGTCGAGCGCCCATTCGATTTCCACGGGCATCTCCATGAGTTGTTCGACGCGGATCAGCAGACGGGCGAGCTCCTCGGCTTGGGCTTCGGAAAGACAGGGTTCCATCATCCGCGCGCGAGGGACGGCGCGGGTCTCGGGTTCCTGGCGATGGATGCAGCCGACCTGGTGATCCTTGCGGCCGGGCGTGAGGCTAAGGAGTTTGGCGGCGCGAGAAAGTTCGTAACGATCGGGCGTGACTTCACCTTGGGCGATTGCGGAACCGAGGCCCCAAGTGGCGCTGAGGATGAGCGTGCCTTCGGCCGATTCGCTCAAACCGCCGCCGGCGGCGCGCGCCGAAACCAGCGGCTGGATCAGAACGGCCATGGCGGTATCAGCCGGGTCAATGTCGTGCGTGGCCATGTAGCGCAACGCGCGTGTGGCCCAGAGCGCGCCCCAACAGGAGCGGACGGCCGTGATGAAATCGGCTTCGCTCTCCAACCCGAGAAAACTTTCGAACTGGCCCGCAAAACTGGAGCCGTAGCGGTCTTCCACCAGAGCCGAGGAACGGACAACCGTGAGGGCGCCGGTGCGCGCGGTCAGGTCGCGCCACGCCGCGAGGAGCGGATCGAGCACGGCGGAGGTGATGGGTTGATCGAGCAGGCCGAGCTTCATATTGAGAGCATGGCGGCGGGCCTGCGGACTCTCCTGCGCGCCAAAAACGCCGCGCGCGTCGGCCTCGAGATTCAGGGCGCGGATCTGCACGCGGTAGGCTTCGGCATCGACGCAGAAGCCTGGCGGGACGGGCAGGCCGGACTGGGCCAGACGCGCCAGGTTCGCGGCTTTCGGACCGAAACGGGAGGCATCGGCAGCCTCGGGAGCGGTGAGCGGGAGGATAAGGTCCTGCATGGAAAGTTGGGCAGGTTCGAGACCTGCCCCAGGATTACCTACCCGGCAGCTTGCCGTAATCGGAATAGCCGGGCATCGGGTCGACTACCGTGATCTGCTCGACCGGGAAATTGGACACGATCTCCACGCTATCCTTGTGCACGATCAGCATCTCTTCGATGCGTACGCCCCACTGGTGCGGCTTGCCGTGCTGGGTTTCGAGCGCGAACACCATGCCTTCCTTGATCTCGATGGGATGATCGAGCGACCAGATGCGCGAGATTACCGGCTGGTCGTATTGCGCGAGGCCGAGGCCATGGCCCCAGAGGTTGGCCGCGGCCTGGTCTTCTTCTTCGTAGCCCCAGGCTTCCTTGGCGGACGGCCACTTGGATGCGATGTCGCGCGTGGTAGCGCCGACCTTGACCGCTTTGATCGAATCGTAGAGCCACTTCAGCGCGATCGCGTAGTATTCCTTCTGCTCCTGGTTCGGCTCGCGGCCAACCATGTAGGTGCGGTAATAGCAGGATTTGTAACCGTTCCAGGTGAGCGCCGCCAAGTCCATGAACACCATGTCGCCGGGCTTGATGATGCGGTCCGAGAAATTGCGCCAGTTGGGCCAGGTATTGAGACCGGAGGATACGATGACGTCCTCAACGTCCTCCATGCCGGGGATGTTGTACAGGAACTCCATAATGTGCGCGGTGAGCTGGTTTTCGGTGAGGCCCGGCTTGAGGAACTTCATGAATTCCCAGTGCGCGGCGTCGCCGATGGCCCCGACGATGCGCATGCACTCGTGTTCATCCTGATTCTTGACCGCGCGGGCTTCCATCATGGCGGTCATACCGTCACCCCACTCGATTTTGTTCTCCTGGAAGATGCGGATCATGTTAATGTCGACGAAATCGCAGCCGAGTTTCATGCCGTCGACACCGCGCTTCTTCATTTCCTGCTTGATGGCGTTCGTAAACTTGCCAACCTGCATGGAGGAGGCCGGACCGGCCGCGCCTTTGATCCAAGCGTAGGAATACCGGATATTGTCCTTGGGAATCCAGGGGGAATGCTTTTCGATGTGCAGACCGATGTCACCTTGCTCGAACAGAACCGGAGCATCGTCGCCGCATAGCAGGGCGTACCGCAGGCCGGGCTTCAGCCGGTTCCAGCCAGGGGTTAGCGTGCTGGTCACATAACGAACATTTTCGTCGTACATCAGCAGAAGGGCGCCGAGGCCGTGGGCCTTCATACGCTCCCGTGCGCGCGCCAGCCGGTATTTGCGTAACCGGTCCCAGTTGACGCGCTCCTGCCAATCCAATCCTACTGCGCCGACATTTGCCATTTAAATAAGTCTCCGTTGCTTGATGAAGTGTGAAGCGAGAGTGTCGATTATAACGAATCTCCGCCACACCGCCGCAACCCGAAATAGGGCTAAAGCGGACGCCCAGCCGCACGTCTGAAAGGAGGAGTGAGCGGTAGGCTGCGGCTCGGAGGCCTAGATCTCGCGAAACCGGTCGGCACTGGCGGGAGAGGCTGGGCGTGAGCGGCGCAGCCATAAAGACCTCCATTGACGGCGTGGCCGCAGAGGATTCACGCCGCCAAGGAGCATCTTCAAAGGTTAGGATAAATGGGCGATGATGTTGCCCGTGGTTCTTTTATACGGCTTTGGCCGGATTCATCCAAGTACTGGAGGGCACAGCGCGGTACGGGAGCATTAACCGGGATCGAGATCGGAAAGAGAGGCGCGACTCCTCTGCCGGTCGCGCCTCTTGCGGGAGCCGATGAAACCCAAGGGGTATCGGCCACTCTGTCGTTATACGCTGCAGTGGGCCCGCGGCCAAGTACCTGTTCGGCAAAGGAGTACCGGTAGCCTTACCATTCTTGCGGAACAGGATGCCGGCTCGCCCTCCCGGGCAGCGCGACGCCCCAACCCTTTGCTGCGGCTATTTGTTTTTCTTCGCGGGATCCTGAACCGCGAGACCGCCGGTGATTCCGTCCACCTGGTATCCGGTTTGGATCTTTCGGATTTTGGCGATTTCTGCGGGTGTCGCCGTCTTGGGATCTACGTTGGCGATACTGCAAGTGAAGCCTCTCAAGGTGCATTCCGACGTGGTGTGTTTGATTCCGCGCTGCTTCATGACCTCGCTCATCAGCTTTACCACGTCCTCATGCATGATGACGGCATTATTGGGCACGAATGTTCCGACGCCAATCGCATAGTCAATGGGCATGAGAGGCTCTACGCTTGAACCGAAGTTGCCATCGTTCTTTTTTCCGAGATCATGGGCAGCGAGGTCCGCGCCCTTGTCGATCAGATAACGAACGATGTTGATGTCGCCGAGATTGGCAGCCGCCATCAGGGGAGTGATGCCGTAGCTGTCGGCGTGATTGACATCTTCGCCCAAGTCGACCAGCAATTTGACCACTTCCAGCCGTTCGGCGGACGGCCGCTGCCGATGATAACCGTTAATGAATGCGAGACCGCAGGCGGCAGAGAGGGTTGTCTCCCGGTCGGTCGACTGAATGTGCGGGTCCGCGCCGTGGGCCAGAAGGAGCTTAACGAGCTCGACATCGCCGGCAAAGGCGGCGCGCATCAAAGCAGTCGCAAAGACGATCCGCGGCGAGCCTTCCCGCATACGTGCCCTGGGAGTGTTGTTCACCAGGGCGTTTGCGTTCGCTCCGGCATCCAGAAGCTTCTTAATCAGTGGAAGCGGGTCGGCGGTGACCATCCACGGGAAATTCGGCGCAGTCTCCATGTTACGGCGATCGACCGCCCAGAATAAGGGCGTGAATCGCTGGGCGTCAGCATGGTTCACATTCGCGTGGCTATCGATGAGCAGCGACGCCACGCGATAACTTCCGTTGAATAGTGCGAGCCCCAGGGCGTCTTTGCCGTCTGCTCCGAGCGCATTGACATCCGCTCCAGCTTCAACGAGGACACGCGCCGATTCGACGTCATCCTCCCGCGCGGCGAACATCAGCGGCGTCATCCAACCGCTGGCAAACTCTTCGGTGGTTTGATTCGATTTCGGCACTACCGCGGACGTTCCCTCGAATCCTCTGCCCGAAGCCGACGGTACAAAGTTGGATTTGGCGTTGACGTCGGCGCCGCTCTCCACCAGCAGCCTGGCCACATCCGGATGAAGTTCCGCAACCGCCCACATCAGGGCGGTCGTTCCGCCCCAGGATTCCTTCGCGTTTACCTTCGCTCCGCGATCCAGCAGTACTTTGACCGCATCCACTTTACCGGTTCGGGAGGCGATCATGAGAGCCGTATCGCCGGTGTTAGATACCGGCGCATTGGGATCGGCGCCCGATTGAATCAGGCGTTCCAGAATGGCCGCGTTCCCATTCATGGCGGCCAGCAGCATCGGTGTGGCGCCGGACTGATTGGCAGCGGAGGCTTTGCCGCCCGCGTTTAGAAGCAGCTCCGTCATTTCCAGGTCGTTAGCGCGAACTGCCCAGTCGAGAGCTGTCGTGCCGTCGACCTGCGGCGCGTTGACGTCGGCTTTTTTCGCAAGCAGCGCGCGGACCGCCGGCCGGTCGCCTTGCATCACGGCGTCCGCTACTTCGCTGCGGCCAGCGGCGGATGCACCGAGCACCGCCAGAAACCCCAACAGAGCTGTTTCGATCGCGTGTCTCATCTTTTATGCCATTGTTACTTGTCTTCGTTGGTTCCCCAAACCCGGGCGAGCCATTCCACAAGCTGCTCCAGTTCCTGGTCCGACAACTGCGCGCCTCGTTCTCTCATATCGACGAGCGTCACACGCCAGGCATCCGCGGCCTTTCTGGTCGTTTCCACACGCTCAAGCCCGTGGCATTTGGTGCACGCCCGGTTCAATAAGCGAATTGCCTCCGGATCTGAAAAGAACGTACTGATCTCGGGAGGAACATAAGTTCGGGGAAAGGGCTTCACGCCGGGTCCGAATTTCGACGCCAGCCAATCAAGCAGAAGGTTGCGATCGGCATCGGAAAGATTCGCTTCTCCCGATTTGTGCTTGTCCGCAATAAGCTTCTGCCAAGCTGCGCGATCCTGAGCATAGTATGCGTAGTCGTCAATTCCGTGACAGTCGGTGCAGTGCGTGCGAATCACTTCCCACACCGGTCCATCGGGGCGCGCGACTTGCGGCCGCGTCATCCGCCTGAGTTGGGCCGCGGCCGGAGCGGCGAGACAGAGGCATGCCGCAGCGGCGCCGATCACAAAACGCGCAGTTTTCCGGCTGATCATAGTGATAGCGGCTTGGTGCTGGATCCGAACAAATCGATTTCGCCTACCTGCCGGCCGCCGGCATCGTACTTGGGGAACTTTTCAATCCCGTACTTGTGCAACACGGCGAGCAGCATATTCGAAGTGCGCTCCGTATTATCGGGAAAGACGATGTGCCGATTGCCTTTGAAATGACCATCCAGCCCGCCGAGCAGGATGACCGGCACCTTAACGTGCGCATGGCGATGCGAGTTGCCCATATTGCTTCCCTTGTAGATCAGGATATGATCGAGAAGAGTGCCGTCCCCATCCGGTGTCTTGCTCAACTTCTCGGCAAAATAGGCAAGATTCTGAACGTGGTAGCGGTTCATCTTCGCGTAATTTGCTACGTTCTCGGGTTTATCGCCGTGATGCGAGGAGCCGTGCCAGCCGCCATTGAAACCGGATTCCGGAAAACTGGAGCCCGAAAGATCCTTCCCGAGCATATACGTGGCGGACCGAGTCAGGTCGCCTTCAAATGCTAACGCCAGCAGGTCGTACATCAGCCGGTAATGCAGGTGCTTGTTCTCGGGCAGGCCGAAGGGAATTTCTTCCGACGGTTCCTGAATCGATCGTTCCGCCGCGATTCTTATGCGGCGCTCGATCTCGCGAATGTTTTCGAGGTAGGTATCCAGGCGCGCCTGGTCCACCGCCCCCAGCGGTTTCTTGAAATACGAAATCTGCTGAGCGACTGAATCCAGGATGCTGGCGTTCTGTTTGCGGCCGCTCTTTCGTTCCTGGGGGTTGGTGCCATCACCAAAGAGGCGCTCAAAGGCTACGCGCGGATTTACTTCCGTGGGCAGCGGCTGGACCGGCGAAGTCCACGAAATCGAGTTCGTGTAGGCGCAACTGTACCCCCAGTTGCAGTTGCCGTAATTGCCGTCCTGTTCGACGCCAAGCTGAATCGATTCCAGGATGGTATCCCGGCCGTATTTCTTCGCGATGAGCTGATCAATACTGACGCCTAGATACGGGCTCACGGCATTCCGGCGCGGGCGGGCACCGGACAACAACACGGCGCCGCGCGCATGGTCTCCTCCAGGCTCTTCCGTGGTGGCCATCGCCTCCGGCATATCCATGCCGGTGATCAGCGTGACATACTTGCGAAACGGCTCGAGCGGCTTGGTGATGAACGAGAACTCGAAGTCCGCGCCTTCCTGGAGCGGGCTCCAATAGCCCGGCGCCGCGCCGTGCGGATGCCAAATTCCAAGAAATCTCCGGGCCGGAACCGCAGCTGTCTCGTCCAGACGAGTCTGCGCCGGGACCATCGAATCAAGAAGCGGCAGACCGAGCACAACCCCTGCGCCTCGGATGAACGTGCGCCGCGGGATGAATTTCTTTTCGATAAAGTTCATTTGGCCTCCTTGGTAACCGGCTTGGTTTCCGCCACCTGTGTTTGTTCTTCGACCTCTTTGGTGCGCATCTGGAATGGTGCGCTCTTAACAATGCCCATCAGAATCGAGAGAAACCGATCGTTGTCGCGGTCAGCGTCCCGAACGATCGACCGGATAACGGGCATGTCTTCGTATTCGACTCCGCGGCCTAGCGCGAAGGTCATCAGTTTCTCAGTAATCATTCGGACAAATTGCGGCGAATAGTACAGAAGATGCTGACGCAGTTCAATCGGACCGTTGACCTTGGCGCCGTCCCACAACACCGCCGAAGTATCCAGCGGGACGCCGCCTTCGCCGCCCTGTCTGGTCCGGTATTTCCCATCGGCATCGAAGTTTTCGAGCGCGAAACCGATGGGGTCCATAAGTTTGTGGCAACTCGCACAGGGCTCATTCTTGCGGTGCAGAGTCATCTGCTCGCGCAAGGTCATGATTTTGTTGTCGCCCTTGGTGTCTTCCAGAGGCGGCACATTGGGAGGCGGCTCGGGCGGCGGCGTACCCAGAATATTTTCCAGTACCCACACGCCGCGTTTAACCGGAGAGGTACGAAAATTCTGCACCCAGGTCAGCGAAAGCACGCTGCCTTGACCCAATAAGCCCCGGCGATAGGCCAACTCCGGGCCGAGCGTGACGCGCCGGAACTGAGAGCCATAGACATTGGGGATCCCGTAATGCTTGGCGAGCCGTTCGTTTAAGAATGTGTAATCCGCCGTCAACAGGTCGATGACGCTGCGGTTTTCCTTGATGATGCTCTGAAACAGCAACTCGGTTTCGCGGCGGAAACTCTTGCGCAACTCGTCGTCCCAGTCCGGATAGTAGACTCCGTCGGGCGAAGTGGCCGGTAGATTTCTTAAATACAGGAGTTGATCCCCGAAATTCTCGACCAGGGCATCAGCCTTGGGATCGGCGAGCATCCGGTGCACTTGCTTCTCGAGGATCGGCGTCAAATGCAATTTATTCTGGCTGGCAACTTCGATCAGTTCATCGTCCGGGATGCTGCTCCAGATGAGGAAGGACAACCGTGACGCCAGTTCCAGGTCTGTAATCCGGTACGGCTGATTCGCGGGAAGGTTCTCCGGCTCGCGTTCGGCGCGGACGAGAAACGGTGGGCTGGCCAGGATGCGGCGCAGACCTAATTCGATTCCATCCCGGAACGTGCCTTCGCGGCGGCCTTCCAGATAGAAGGCTTGTATCCATTCCCAATCGGCTGCCGTGACCGGCCGCCTGTACGCCCGGCGCATCAGAGTGGTAAGAATCTCCTTGGCGCATGCGCTTTCCTGAGCTTCACTCGCTGGATGACAAGTGAAGACTTTCCGAAGCGAGCGAGAATCTTGCGGCTCGGTTGGCTTGAACGGCCCTTGAATTCTCAAAATACCAACCGCTGGATGGTACTCCAACTGCGGAATGGGATTATCCTCGAGTGATTTTCGTTCGTATTGGCGAATGGAATCGAGCGATGGGCGATAATTCGTGGCCAGGAAGGTGACACCAACCAGATGAGTGCCGGCCCTCACGGGCAGCGAAACATCGATTTCCCCATCACGGTCCGAAGAGTTGTTGGCGCTCAAACCTACGCCCTTGTATTCGCGGGTAGCGACCATTTCGTTGTCAATGAGAAATTCCAGCTTTTCGCCGGGTATGAATCTTCCGATGCCGAGGTTTTGGACCGAGAAATGATATTCACCATCGGACGGGAACGTGTGGTGAACGGCCATGCCGCCCCGCGTGCCGAACGGCAAACCTTCAATGTGCTGGTTTTGAGAGGAGTCCGGCGGCGCGATGTAAGCGGCCGCGGTCGGCGATTTCCAGAACCCCACAGCCGTGCGGGCGACACGCGTGGCCGCCGTCGTATAGGCCTCAAGCAGAGTGGGAGAAATAGTCAGCGAACCGGCGACGTTATCAAAGCCGCGCGCCGAATCGTCCGGCGGCAGGAGCGTGCTGACATCCACCTGGAGGTCCAGGAGATCGCGGATGGCGTTGGCGTATTCGGTGCGATTCAAGCGGTGAAGCACTACTGAACCGGGATTGGGATGCGCCGCCGCTTTGCGATCGATCGCCGCTTCCAGCCAGTCCCGCATTTGTTCGTACTGTGCCAGCGGAGGTCGAGGCATGCCGGGAGGAGGCATCATGCCCGCACGCAGTTTCCGGATTACCGGTTCGAAGATTTCCGGGTGATCGCCCGCGGTTGTCAGGTCGAGGTTCTGCAGCGAGAAGTTGGCTGTCTTGAGCTTGTCATTATGGCAGGTGACACAATAGCGGTCGAGCAGGGCACGCTCGCTGGCAGGCGAACCGGGAACCGGCACGGATGTAGTCTTGGCCGCGGTCTGTGCCGATGCCACACCGCATACCAGCAGGAGACCTCCAAGTACAGTGCGACTTGGGACGAGGATTCTCGCGATCGGCTGTTTCAAAGATTAATCCCTCCTCGTATACTGGCCGTTATTTTACGCCGATTTGACGCCGGGCGCCATGATCCATTCGGATTATCTGCCCTGTTTTGAGTACCGTAGGCGCCATGGGACTTCGCGCGGCCCGCGCCGGCCGACGCGACCGGCGGCTGGCTCAGAACACAAATTTCATGGCCAGTTGAATGATGCGGGGGTCGCCGGCATCCAAACCGTTGTTCCCGCTGATATCGCTCAATATCTGCCCGAACGTAGAGGAACTCAAAGAACCGGTCGGAACCGATGGATTCAGATGATTTGGCAGATTGAAGGACTCCGCACGGACCTGAAGCGTCTTGCCTTCTCGAATCGAAAACGTGCGCGAAAGCGCCATGTTTAGCTGGAACACGCCCGGACCTTTGATGTTATTCAGGCCGAGGTTGCCGTAGGTGCCGAGCGGCGGTAAGGCGAAGGCGGAGGTATTAATCCAATGCGAAACGCCCTGGTCGCTGGGGTAGACCTGATCCGGGCTAAGCAGATTCCCCGTCTGGGCCGGGGCTGTGGTCAAGGCGCGATCCGTTCCGGGAACAATGCTGAAGAATTGCGCAGACTTGATTTGAAGGATGGGGGCCACTTGCCAGTTGCCGGCCAGCATGCGCAACGCGCGACCGGAGAATCGCGGCGTTTGGGCGACCGCATTTAAGGTGAACAGTTGGCGCTGGTCGGCGCCGGTGCAATTGGAGCGGCCATGCCTTCGGTTTTGGTACGGAGAAACACCGCCGGACCCGGTTTGCTGGTCGTAGATGTCGCTGATACAGTGCGACACCGTGTAGTTCGCGGTGAGCACCAGCCCGTGGCTCAACCTCTTGTTCGCGGAAAGATAGACTCCGTTATAGGAGCCGGTGCCGCCCGGATCATAGGCCCCGATTCCGGCGTAGTATTGTCCGGCTATCGGATTCTGCAAATAGAATACCCGGCGCTGGTTCTGATTGGCCGTCGTCGAGCAGGTCGAGTAATTCGTCGGGACCACCTGGCCCGCGCTATTGACGACATTCAACGTGCAGGGACCTAGCCCCATGAACACCGCCGGGTTCATCGGTTCTGAAGTGCCGAGATGAATCGAGGTATTGCCTAAGTAATTCGCTGAAAAGAGCCAACTCCCGACTTGCCGCTGCACGCTTAAGTTCCACGCATTGACGTACATCGGGTGGTAATCGCCGAGATTGAACGTCACATACTGCCCTGCGGTGGGGAACGCGCACGTGTGGCTGGCGTGACCGATGGGATTGCAGGCTGCCAGCGTCGGCACTGGATTGCCGCCCGGAAAGTTAGCCCAAGGATTGGATAGGTTCACATTGGACAAGCCGACGTTGCTGCCGAACGGAGGTCCGAATCCCATCTGATTCGGGAAGAACTGGTGCAGACGGTCCCCGAACATTCCGTAGGATGCGCGAACCGACATGTTTCCCTGCCCCGTGGGATCCCAAACCACTCCGACGCGCGGAAAGAATTTATCCCAGGTATTACAGTTGTAGCCGTTTCCGCAGTTGTATTGGGAGTCGCCCGCGAACGCCATGCCGATCGGAGCAGAGGTGAACACGCTGCTGTGATAGCCCCCTGCAAACAATGTGGGATCGAAGTGATCGAGCTGTCCGTATTTGTTCTGATTCGAAAGATACGGCTCCCACCTCACGCCGTAGTTTACCGTGAGCCGCCGCGACAGTTTCCAGGAATCCTGTAAGTAGAGCGAGGTGTAATACTGATATAGGTACATGCCGTAATTGGTGCCTTGCCCAAAGGAAATGGCATTGCCTGTAAGAAAATCCGCCAGGGCCAGACCGGTTACGGTCCCATTGAAGCTGACGGTGCCCACGGCATTAACTCCCGACCAGTAATTCATGATCCGCTTGTAAATATTCCCGCCGAATTGGATCTGATGATCACCTTTAACCCAGCTCACATCTTCAGAGATCGACGGATTGGCTCCTGTGTGCGCTTCACCGGGAACCGACGCGGTGGAGCCGATCGCAAATCCACCGCCCACTCCGGCTACGGTCAAATCAATAACGTGCCCGCCCAATGGCGTGTAGTTCGCGCCGAAATCCGCGAGGGATTTGTACGGGTCCGGCAGCTTCACAACATTGGTCCGGCTCGCCGATAAGCGAAGGGAGTTGACCACACTGGAGCCGATCAGATAGGTATCCCCGACAGCAAATTGATAGTTCAAGTCATTCACGCCAAAATTGTTGATCGAGAGTGGATTTTTCCCGTCATAGGTCGAGTGATTGTTCAGATAACCCACCGAATACCGGCCAAAAATGGTGTTCTTCGCACTCTGCTGATAATCAATTCTCACCACCCCCAGCGTCTCGTCGAGACCGGCATCGTAGCCGTACAATGTTCGTCCGCAAGGGTCCGCCGACACGGGCATGGTTTTCGCGATGTTCACCGCGACCGGATTTAATCCCGATGAGGCAATTTGATTATTTACGAATCCTGCGGCCGTGCTCAGATTGATCTGTTTACCTTGCTGGCACGCCGGGGAAGTAACGGCTGTAAAGTCTCCCGCCAGCATGTTGGCGGTGGGGACAAAAGCCGTCAGCGAATTCGGATCGGAACGCTGCGAGGTGTGCTGCAGTCCGGCGAAGAAGAAGAGCTTGTCTTTCTTGACTGGTCCCCCGATTACACCTCCAAACTGGTTGCGCTTCAATGTATCCCGCTGCGCGGCGAAGAAGTCTCGGGCGTTGAAATCCCCGTTCCGGACAAACTCGAACAGATCACCATGAAAGTCGTTGGTCCCTGATTTGGTTACCGCGTTCACCGCGGCGCCCGAATGGTAACCATATTGAGCGGGCAAAGCGCTGGTTTCGACCTTGAATTCCTGAAGAGCATCCGGGAACGGCAAGGGAAGGCTTAAGTTGTTGTAAGGATCCTCGAACAGCGCGCCATCCAATAAATATGTTGCGGTGTTGCCGCCTTGGCCGCCGGCAACGGAAATGACAATCGTGGGATAGTTGCGAACATTGTTAATTGCCCCGGGTCCCGGCAAGGTCGCCATACCATTCAGCAGCACCAATTCGAGCGGATTCCTGCCATTCAAAGGCATTTCGACAACGCGCTGGTTATCCACGACATTGCCGACTCCGGTGCTGTGGGTCTCCACCTGTCCGGCTTCCGCCTGGACCTGAACCTGTTCGCTCACCGAACCGACTTTCAACGGGATGTCGATCGATGGGTTAGCGTCTACCTGCAAGACGATTCCGGTCTGAACGAACTTGCTGAAGCCGTCTTTGGTCACTTCCAGAGTGTAAGGACCGATCGGAAGATTCGCCAGGACATAGCTGCCGTCGGCCGCGGTAACAGCGCTCCGCACCGCACCGGTCGCAGACTGGGTCGCTTTGATCTGGGCGCCGGGGATTGCGGATCCGGTTTCATCTTTCACCGTTCCGCTAATTTGCGCGGTCGATGTCTGCGCTAAGAGCGCAGGGCACGCAATCAGAAGGCAGACTAATCCTCTTATTAGTTCACGCATTGATTCACCCTCCCCTCAATCTGAAGTGTAGGGGAGTGTACCATCGGTGCCATGGTCGGGCAATGATGAATTCGGATCATAGGCGGCACCACGGAGCAACGCAGTTCGCCTTCAGGCGGCCACTTGGATTTCGGCTTACCTGGCGATGTATAAATAGGGACGGACCAAAATGCGGTTCTGGATTGGCGCCTTATTGATTGTTGGGGCAGGCCCGTCGCGGATTCATGCGCTCAACCCGAGCAACGCCCTGACGCAGTACTCTGTAACGGTCTGGAGCCAGCAGCAGGGATTGCCGCAGGACACCGTTCGCGCGATCACGCAGACTGCCGACGGATTTCTTTGGCTCGGCACCGATGAGGGCCTGGCGCGTTTTGACGGATATGAATTCGTCGCTTTTGGTAAAGATCAAGGCGGTTTGCCGTCCAACTCCGTGAATGTGCTAACCGCCGGCCCGGATGGCTCGCTGTGGATCGGCACTCCCGGCGGACTCACCCGCTACGCCCATGGCCATTTCCGGACGTTTACGCAGAAGGATGGTCTGCCCGGCAACGCGGTATCGGCTCTGCTTGTCGATCATGCCGGCATTCTCTGGATCGTCGCCGGAGGAAGCCTGAGTCGCTTCGATGGCGTGGGATTCAAGAACTATATCCGGGAGAGGGATGTTCCCCTGCGCGTCGTCAGAGGCGTTTGGGAAGATCGCGAGCGGAGATTGTACCTAGCCGGGACCAGTTCCGTCGTCCGCCTGGAGAATGGCCGCTTCCACAACCTGTTTAAACCTTCCGAGTTGACCGGCGACTTTCCGGCCGCTGTGTTAACCGATCACCGGGACAATATTTGGATCCTTGGTTTCCGCGGGCTGGTTCGAAAGTCTCCGGACGGCCGGATCTCCCGTTACGCCTCCGCCGAAGGCCTCACCGATCCTTTCGAATTGCGCGCGATGAAGGAGGATTGGGACGGCAATCTCTGGGTGGGCACCAACAGCGGCCTGGCCCGTCTGGAAGGAGATCATTTTCGCACTCTGGCGGAGGGCCCGGTGCAAGATGGGGTACGTGCACTGTTCGTCGATCGCGGCGGGAACCTCTGGGTAGGCACCAATCGCGGCCTGCTGCGGCTTCGCGACGACGTGTTTACGGTTTTTGGCAAACCCGAGGGACTGCCCAGTGATCAGCCTAACGTGATCTACGAGGACCACGGCGGCACCGTGTGGGCCGGCTTTCTGGATGCCGGACTCAGAAAACTTGCACCCGGAGATCCCTTTCACTCTGTCCCCGCCGGTCCGGACAAAGGCCCCGTCTACTCCATCCGCGAGACACGGACGGGTACGCTGCTGGTTTCCACCCGCGAAGGCCTGAAGACATGGGACCACGGCCGGGTACGCACTTTTATCCCACCCGATCCCCAGGGCCGCAAACGAGTATTCGATAGCTTGGAAGATCCGGGCGGGCCAATCTGGCTCGCACTGCCTCAAGGCCTGGGACAACTCTGGAGGAGCGAGTTTCGCACCGTCATTCCCGCTGCGAGTCCGAGCATGCTGGAAGGCGCGTTCGTCACCCTGGCCGAGGCAAAAGACGGCTCGCTTTGGGCCGGCACCATTCAGAACGGCCTGTGGCACGTAACCGCCAAGGGCAACCGGCTCTACACCACCGATGATGGCCTGGGCAGCAATCTGATCCGTTCTTTGTATCCGGATAAAGACGGCACGTTGTGGATCGGAACGTTTGGCGGCGGCTTGAACGCCTACAACGACGGCCAGTTTCACAGATTCACGGCGCGCGACGGCCTGCTCAGTGACAACATTTCGCACATTGCCGATGATGGCGATGCACTTTGGCTCAACACCACGCGCGGCATCTGCCGAATTCCCAGGACGCAATTGCGCGATCTGGCGAACGGGAAGAGATCGCATCTCGATCCGGTGAACTATGGTTTGACAGACGGGCTGCGCAGCGCCCAAGCCCCGCCGGATCTCGGTTTGGGCGGGAGCCGCCACGTCGACGGCAGCCTCTGGTTCGCGACGGCGCGCGGAATTGCGATTTACCGGCCGGGCGCGCGTCGACCGGCCGCAACGTCGTTGCAGATCTACCTGGCTGAGTTGACCGCCGATGGTCGCCACCTCGACGGCGCATCGCACGTCCGCGTGCCGCCCGGCCGCGGCCGGGTCGAAATACGGTACGCTGCCATCTACCTGAGCGCTCCCGAAGTCGTCCGTTACTTTTACAAGCTCGAAGGTTTGGATTCCGATTGGGTCGCCGCTGGAAGTCGCCGCGTTGTTACATATAACAACCTGGGCCGCGGAGACTATCGTTTCCGCATACGGGCGGAGGCCCCAGGGGTTCCGCCGTCGGAAGCATCTTACGAGCTGGAGCTTCTGCCGCACTATTACGAAACGGCTTGGTTTCGCGCTTTTTGTGTAGCCCTGGCGGCGTTCGCCTGCTGGATGGTCTACCGGCTGCGTGTCCGGCAGATTCGTTTGCGTTTTGCCGCCGTTTTCAAGGAGCGCTTGCGCCTGGCTCGCGAGATTCATGACACGCTCGCACAAGCTTTCGTCGGCATCTCTTCGCAGCTGGACGCGCTCGAAACCTGCTTGCCCGACAAGTTGCGGCCGGCTCACGTCTATCTGGATCTGGCGCGCCGCATGGCGCAGCACAGCCTGACCGAGGCGCGCCGTTCCGTAATGGACTTGCGCTCCACCGCCCTCGCTGACCGGGACTTGGCCGCCGCCCTCGAATCCGACGTGCGCAACTGGACCGCCAGCTCGGGTGTGAACATCGAAATCCATATCACGGGAGGGTTTCAAAAGCTGCCGGAAGACATGGAACACAATCTCCTGCGAATCGCACAGGAGGCGGTTACCAACGCCTCCAAACACGCGCAAGCCAGCAGGATTGAGGTCAAACTCGAACGAACGGCAAAGGCGGTGAATCTGAAAGTGATCGATAACGGTTGCGGCTTTCAGGCGGACGATGCATTCGCCGGAATGGGCGGCCATTTCGGCTTGATCGGAATCCGCGAGCGCGCCGAGCGCATCGGCGGCGAATTCCGGCTGGAGAGCCAGCCGGGCGCCGGAACCGAGGTGGAAGTCACGGTGCCCCTTCCATAACCTCCAGCTTCGAGCCAGATGCAATTCTTCTGGAACCGAATGCATTGATATTGGAGTTCGCCCAGCACCTTGCTGTAAAATCGCCGCAATGCGCGTCAGCGAGGCGGGAAATCGCAGTAGACCCGGGGCATCCCTTAAATGAGGTCAAAAATCCACATTCTGGTGGCCGAGGACCATCTCGTGGCTCGAGTGGGAGTGAGCGCGATCATCAATCGCCAGCCAGACATGCTGGTCGTCGCGGAAGCTGCCAACGGCCGCCAGGCGGTTGAACGTTACTGCAAGCATTTGCCCGATGTTGCTCTGCTGGATCTGCGCATGCCGCTGATGTCGGGCGTGGACGCGGCGCTGGCGATCCGGAAAGAATTCCCCGGCGCGCGTTTGATTGCTCTCACCTCGTACGGCGGCGACGAGGACATCCGGCGGGCGTTGGCGGCGGGGGTGCAAGGTTATCTCACCAAAGATGTGCTCCGCCATGAATTGTTGCGAACCATTCGAACAGTTCATGCGGGCGGAACCTACCTTCCGCCTTCATTGGCAGCCGCGCTGGAAGCCCAAAGCGATTCGCCCGCGTTGAGCAAGCGTGAAATCGAGGTCCTCGAGCTCGTGGCTCGCGGTCTAAGCAACAAGCAGATCGCTTATACCCTGGATATTACCGAGACGACTGCAAAAAACCACGTGCAGCATATCTTGCAAAAGCTCGGCGCTCAAGACCGGACACAGGCCGCGACGGCTGCGATTCAGCGGGGGATCATCCATGTGTGAAATCGAAAACCGCCTGTCATGATGCTGATCGGCCATGAGATACGTCGAGATCAACTGGAACCCGGTGTGCACAGTGGCGCAGGATACAATCCGGAACTGCCCGGCACATCGTATGTAGCCGTGCTCGAACAGCCTCCGTCGGCTTGAAACGGCACTCCGTCTCAATCGTCCGTTTGGACACCTTAATCAGCTTCGAATCGATCTTCTCGGCGGTATACTCGGGCCAGGCATGCTCCGGTGGGTACTGACAACGAACCGACACGCTGTCCTGTCAGTGATGAGTTCCTCGAATGGAGCTTGAACCAGAAGGAGAGGATGCGGAATGAAGAAGAGAGACGTTCTCCCTGCCTGGGGTCGCATTCTAGTGGGATTCCGGCCATTTTTATCGATCGAGATCACAAAAGAATGCCCTCTCCACTGCCCGGGGTGTTATGCATACGAACCGGAGCATCTCGGCACCACCTCCACTCTTCGCCAACTTTCAGATCTTCGCGGTGAGGACCTGGTCAATGGAGTCGTCGAACTCGTCCAGCGCTACAAGCCCCTGCACGTTTCGATCGTTGGGGGCGAGCCTTTAGTGCGCTATCGCGAGCTTGACGCGCTACTGCCGAAGCTAAACACAATGGGTGTGGAGGTTCAACTGGTCACGAGCGCCGTAAGGCCGATTCCGGCGCACTGGGCCTGCTACGACTGCCTCCACTTGTGTGTTTCGGTGGACGGGCTTCAGCCCGAACATGACAGGCGGAGGGCGCCCGCCACGTACGATCGCATCCTCAAGCATATCCGGGGCCATTTGGTCATCGTTCACTGCACCGTTACGCGCCAGATGCTGAACCGCGAAGGATACCTGCGAGATTTCGCCGCGTTCTGGTCGGAGCGGCCCGAGGTACGGAAAATCTGGTTCAGCATCTTCACGCCTCAGCGCGGCCACCAATACGAGGAGCGGCTCTCGCCTGCGGACCGCGAGCGCGCAGTCGGCGAAATCGCGTCAATCCGGGAAGAATTTCGCAAAGTCTATGCCAGCGATCCCATTCTAAGCGGCTTTCGGCGACCGCCCGCTTCGCCGGACCGGTGCATATTCGCGATGTCGACGACGTGCGTCTCGGCCGATTTGAAAACGCGGGTGGAACCATGCCAGTTCGGCGGAAGCCCCGTCTGTGAAGAATGCGGGTGCATCGCCTCCAGCGGCCTGGCGGCGCTTGGCAACTACAAGCTTGGGGGGCTGCTCCCGGTCGCGACGATATTTGCCGGCTCGCGTGCTGTTGGGAACACCTTCGCTCGTTGGCGTCAGGCGCTCCAATCAACCGGCGTCTATCGGGAACGCAAGACCGTCACAGGAAGAATCGTAGCTCCGTAGCGCTACTGTTCCCGTGTCGTTCCGGAGTTTGATACCCGGCGGGCGCGGGCTGATGATAGAAGCGAAGTCCGTGACCCGGCGCTCCGCGCAGAACTCTGCTATGCTGGAGGCGGCAGCAAAGGGCCGTCTTAACCGCCAAGACCGGCTGGCTTCTCTTTCTTGCCGACAAAGGATCATTCCACGCCGGATAAGTCATACGCGTCTACCCCCACACTCCGAAAGCTGCAGTGCCGCGCGGATCAGGTAATTTCCCAACCGAGGCAAATAATTGCACAGACCATTCTGATCGACCGGAAAGCCAGAGAAAAACATTTGGACCTAAGACATTCTATTGACCAGTTCAATGCAGCAACTCGCCGTCCCCGTTGAACGGGAGCACTTACCGGCAAAACGGCTTGCCATCGCACGGGAGAAAATCATGGAATTGCGGTACATGGGATTCGAACAGACTCAAAACACTCGATGCTACCGGTTCGACCAAATGGTGAAGGGAGAGCCGACGGTGCGGTTGACGATCACTGCGGATCTCGCACTGTTTGTGGAGCATCGCGTTCAAATTCAGGAAGGCCCTGTACTGTGTGCCGGCAAACTCGCAGCCGACCTCGCCAACAGCCGGATTGGCAGCCACCAGCTAACGAATGAAGATCTAATCGCACACTTACAAGCTCGTACAACCGCCGCAGCCCTCAAACTTGAATCCCGGGGCAAGCGGCCCCGGACTGCATTGAATGCACGGCATAGCGAAGCAACCCTGTGAAGCACCGGTGGCCGGCAAACCTTCGACAAGCACTCTGAAAGCCTCCTCTTAGGCGTGCTTTGAGTTTTGAACTTGCGCGTGGGTAGTTTGCGGACTGCGCGGCAGACACTCGGCAGCGAAACGTCCGCCTTTGTTAAACTGAACCATGCCGCCCGAAAGCGAAGACCGCGAGCAGCATCGGATGCTTCAAAAGGAGTACGGTAGATTCTACCGCGACGTCAGTGATATCCTCTTCCGGCACAACCCAATGGAACTCGACGGCAAGCACAACACCGGCGACTACAACCCTGAAGTTGACATGTTGCTCTCGCGCATTCGAGAAGCTAAAGATCTCAATGCGCTAAAGCAGTTATTATTTGAAGTGTTCCTGACTGATTTCGGCGCGGAGAATTGTGGCAATCCAGATCGCTACGAGGTTGCCGCCTCGGAGATCTGGAAGGCATACGAACGCCATCGTGCGACGTAACTAAAGATTCTTGGCCCGCGGGATGCGAGATGCGGCCCCTCATCGTCTCTCGAGATGTCGGTTTTTCCGCACGCCATGGGTCCGCGCGGACGGTATACTTTAACTGC
>DATGII010000197.1:0-2753 GCA_035295805.1 Bryobacteraceae bacterium
CACCGTAGCGGGAGCGGCTCCATGAAGGCAATCGCCATCGCAACGCTGTCGGTAGTAAGCGTTCTCTACAGTCAAACCCCGGATCAGGTCCGGAAACTGGAGGCCTCCGGAGCAACCGAAGAGGCCCGGGCGGAGCTGCAACGCGCCGCGGAAAATCGTCCGAATGACGTGTCGGCCCTCACGCAGTACGCGGAGTTTCTCGATCGCTATGGAGACCCCGCTAGCCGCGAGGCATATGGCAAGCTGCTGAACCGTGTGCGCCAGACCGGCGATACCGCGCGCGCCGCGGGCATTGCGCGGCGCCTGGCAGCGCTCGACCTGCTGGCGGGCGACAGGACGGCCGCGGAACGCGACCTCGACTCGTACCGGAGTGTTTCCGGAAAAGCGCTCAAGCTAACGGCCACCGCCGGAGCGGGCCCCTGGCCCACGGTTCCGATGGCCGGTCCCTTGCGTTCTTTCGCCCGCATGGCGGCGATACCGTCGGACGTTAGTCCGGACGAGATTCTGCCGGCGCTGGCGCGGAACGTGGTTACCAACGGCTACCAGGCATCCCGCGGCAACGAAGAGCTCGAACAAACCGAGTACCTCAAGCTTCTGCACCGTTATATTTCGCAGTCCCGGGAGCTGGAGCGGCTGGCGGGCGATAAAAAGGTAATCGAAGTGCCGGCCTGCGACTCTCCGAACGGGGGCGAATTGCTTCGCATTCTGGGCTTCCGGATGCGCGGCGGCTGCGGCTCGGATGTGGTTCTGGAGACCGTCAATGAGCGCCGCGCCTTTATCAGCACCGATTCCGGTTTTCCGATCAACGATCTGGAGCAGGCGCTACGCACAAATCGGCCGTTCACGTACGCGTATCAGCCGACGCTCATCCCCGTGATGTTTGGGCCGGAATATTGGCTCGCGTCGAAGGATACCAAGGACAAAGATCCGGCCGCGTTCATCGAGGCATTTATTTCCGATCCGGCCAGCTGCCGGCTCTACTTGGGATTTTCCAAGCTCGATGCGGAAACGGCCGAAGGGCTTCGCAAAACCTCCACCTTCGCGCGCCTGCGCGCCTATTCGAATGTTCTCGATTTCTTCGGCGGCATGTTCGAGATTCGCGGAGGCAAGGCGGTGGTCCCGGGCGGCGCGCGCGCGGCCGGCGGATGGGCGGACCTCGTGGGCGCGTCGCCGGAAAACGGCGGAGCCTTCTTCGACAAGATGCTCGCCAAGGATGATGGCTGGGTGGCCAGCCTTTACGACGCGCTGGCCCGCATTCGCGGTCCGGTGCGCGATTACCTGGTCGAGCCTGCGCACATGAAGCGGTTCTATACGGCCATCCGCGGACGCGTGACGAGCCCAGGTCCGGCACGTCCGGTGTTCCGCTCCAACGCCGATATGATGCTGCTCACAACGCGGCTTCGCCTCGATCCCAACGGCAAGCCGCATATTCCGGGCAGCCTCGAAGTCTGGAAGAACCTGTTCGTTACCCATCCGCAAGGCAAGTACGACGCCAAGTTGAGCCGCCTGGCGAACTCATGGAAGGACCCGGACGATGTGTTGGAAGCGCTGTTTGCCCTCTGCCGCAAAAGCGTCGAGAACGAACCGCTCAAGATCTTCATGGCGTTGACCGATCTGGACCGGAACCGGGCCAAGCCTCTGGAGCCTGCGACGGTCGATCGTCTGGCGCGGTCGTTTCGCGCGTACGGCAACCAGTATCCAATCTTCAGCGAATCGCGCGAGTTGAGCGACAATTCGATCAACCAGTTTCTGGACACGGCCGAAGCCATTTCCAAGGTGCGCGAGCCGGACTTCCGCGCCGACACGGCCGGCACGTTTCAATCGCTCATCGGGTTGTGGCAGATCCTGGTTCGCCAGGGGAGCTTGCCGGACTCGCAGGCCGATGCCGCATTCTCGACGATCACCGCCTCGTTCGCGAAGGTTCGCAACAACCGCGAGCTCTTCGACGCCGGGCGCAACGGCGTGAAAACGCTGCTCAGCGCAGTTCCTGCCGGCCAGAGCACGGCTTCCGCAGCCGAGCCGCAGGAACACATGATCGACCTGCTGGCAGGCGCCACTGCTCCCAACGGCGGCGAAGCGCGCGACCAGGTGTCGCAAGAGATCATGCGCATTCTGGAAGCGCAGCGCATCATCTCGCTGGACACCTTGTTCCAGCTCGCCGACCACCTGGAGAGCGTCTCCCGCGGCGAGAAGCTCAACCCGGCCGTGGTAGCCAAGCTGTCGGGCCGCATTTCGGAGATCCAGCTGCCGCGGGCGTCGCTCTCGGAAACCGAGAAAAACACGATTGCCTTCGGCTACTGGACCGAGAAACACATCGAAGGCCAGCGTAAGCTGAATCTGCGGTCCGCGGTAGACAAGGCGGCCGGCGATCCGGAAAAGCTGAAAGACGTTCGCGGGCTGCTGGCGCCTCTGCTGCGCGACACCTTGCTGGCCTACAACTACGCGTATTACGCTCCGCCCGGGTCGCAAATCCTGTACACCAACCCGATCTTTGTGCGCAGCCATGATTTCATCGGGGCGCAGGGTGCCAACCACACCTGGCGCGCTACCGAAATGGCCGGTAGCGGCTGGCCCACCAGCGCCGGCGGCCGGCTCATCGGATCGCTCGCAACGCTGCCGTACGCCCTGGCTGAGGCCGAGCAGAACTTTCTGATTCCGGCGCAGACCCAGGCGCTGATCTGGGGCGACCTGGTTCCGCAGATGATTCTCAGCGCCAAGATCCCGCGGTGGTGGAACGTCACACCCTCGCAACT
>DATGII010000198.1:0-6307 GCA_035295805.1 Bryobacteraceae bacterium
GTGCGGTGATCGAAACGAATTCCGCGAGGCCTTATCTGTCCGCTGGGTTATAATCCCAGCGGCGCTACGCCTTATTTGGGATTCTTCTTCTGGACGTCGGCTTGCACGCAATGGCCGGCTTCGCAGCGGTTGTTTTCCTCGCACACAAACTCCAGCAGCTTCCAGGTGGGATGCAACTTCATTTGGAAGTCCTGAGTCCAGGGGGCGGTGAAGATCTTCGGATCGTCGACCACGACCTGATAGGAAACCGTGATCGGATCGGCGTAATGCAGACGCTCGATCAGATGGAGCTGGTCGCTGTGCCAGCGCGAGCCTTCGCCGTCCTGGTTGTGGGTGGCATCGAACATCCACTCTTTCAAGCCAATCGTGTCGATGACCAGAGTGTCGCCTTCCCACTTTCCGATTGAATCGCCCATCCAGGTCGACTCCAGGTCTTTTTCGTGCGGGCGGCCATCGGTCGGAATTACCCGGAAGAAGTGCATGTATTCGTAAAGAATAACCAGCTTCCCCGGCGCCTGAATGAATTGCTGCGGATAGGGGGAGAGGATCTGGCGGGTCAGCCCGTTCGGGAGGCAGACCGCGGTGGGATCATCCTGGAGCACATCGCCGGTGATCTTGTGGACCATTAACGCTTCGCCGCCGGGCTGAAAGGGCGCCATCTTTTTCCGGTCAAAACGGGTGACGGCCGGCGTGTCCGTGTCCCCCGGACCCACTTTATGAGAGAAGCCCGGCCCAGCCCACACGCCGGTGAAGTCGGGCTTGCCCGCGGCGTCGCGGGGTACGGCGGCGCGCTGCTGAGCCGCGGCGAAAAACGACGACGCCGGAAGGAGCAGGCACGCAGCGAATATTGTGGAACGACGGTTCATTGGAAGGGGTCAGTTCTTGGGAACGGCGTCTTCCACGGCGGCGGTGAACACTTCTCTGCCATCTTTGGCGAACACTACCTTACCGCCCGAGGCGTTGAAGGACCCATCCTTGGCGCGAAAGCCCGATACGGTGATCACGTCACCCGGCTTGATGGCATCTTTGGTGATGCCGCGGCGCTGGAGCATTCCCGGAGGGGCTCCGGAAAAACCCCACGTGGTCAAGTTGCCGTCGTCACCCTTGGAGTCCACGTAAAACCAGATATGAGGATTCTTCCACTCGACCTTGCTCACGACGCCGGTCACCTTGACGGGCTTGGATTCATCGTATTCGGCGGCGAAGGAATGATGCGCCAGAGCAGGCATGCAGGCGAGCAGCAGGCCGGTTGCGAGGGCCGCGACAGTGGTTGTTGCATTCATCGATTCACTCCCGGGAGGCACGGACACTGGGAAGACTCTATCACCGCGCGATCTCGGCCGCTACCCGGCGCTTCCAGTATTCCCAGGCGCGGTTGTTGGCTCCTGCGCCCGCCGGAGTGGCCGAGGGGGCCTTCGCGCCGGGCTCGCGTTCCAGGTAACTTACCGATCCGCCGCCCATGCGCATCGCGTTCATTTGAATGCGCGCATTCATGTTCAGGAAATACGAGTTACTCACGGCTGTGGCGAGTGAGTTCCCGGTGATCGCGACGCCGTGCCCAAACAGAATAATGGCGGTCTTATTCCCAAGTGCCGCAGCCAGCGCCTTACCGAGCGCCGGATTGCGAACCAACATGTCGTCCGCCGTTCCGCCGAACTTCCGGATATCCCAGACAGGCACGCCGTCGTTGATGAAACTGCCCGTATGGATCATATTGCGGAGCGGCACGCCCGCGGCGGCGAACGTGATCATCTCTTCCGAATGGGCATGAATGACGGCTTTGACGTCGGGGCGCATCTTGTAGATCTCGCCGTGAATGAACCGCTCCAGATATCCGTCCTGTGGCGAACCGGTTACGGGGTTGCTGTCGAGGTCGTACTGGATGATATCCGCCGCCGTCACCATGCCGGCCGAAATCGCGCGCGACAGGTAATAGTGGTTCGGATTGGCCGCGGAGCGCACGCTGATATGGCCATAGGCGTCGAGCACGTGGATCTCATGGGCCAGCACGCGGTTGGCGAGCACCAGGTCGTCGACCAGAGCCTTCTCGGGAAGCGCCGCCGCGGGCGCGGCTTTGGTTTTGGATTGGGCGGAGAGCGCGCCGAGCCCAATCACGGCCAGGAGCAAGATTCGGCATAGAAGCGTCATACGAATCAGCCTAGTGTACTGCAATCCGCCAGGCGCTTCGGAGCGCGAAAACGCCGTTCGCGCTTTGTCGGCGAGGTGATTGTGGTGGCTCAGTGGGCGGTGTGCGTAGACGCAGGGGAACCGTTCACCGTGACAACAAAGCTGCTTTGCCCCGAGCGACAGGCAATGAGGAAGCGTCCGTCGGGAGCCACATCGTATGGGTAGCCGCCCAACGGTTCGTAAAACGGTTGCGTGCTCGGACAGGCGGTGAATAGCGCGGTGGACGCGGGAATGCTGCCCGGCTTCAGGTCGCGTGTCCGGACCGAGTACATCTTGAAATCGCTTGCCAGATAGAAGAGCTCGCTGCCATCGCGACTCCAGGCGTGGTAGCCGCCACCGCGATTCGAAACCTGAATGGCGGGGTTGGTGTCCCCCGCGGCACCGGCGAACGCCCGCACAAAAATCTCTCGCCGCCCGGGCTCGTCAGAAGTGTAAGCGATCCATTTTCCGTCCGGCGAGAAGCGCGGGAAGAACTCGGCGAAGCGGGAGCGGAAGAACGGAAAGGGTACGCGATCAGCGGTGATCGGCGCGATGATGATGTCGTTGTCCGGCGGCACGTGGCCATGAAACGCCACCCATCGTCCATCACGCGACCAATCCATTACATCGAATTGTCCGGGGGGTAGCTTGAAGTCGATCTTCTGTTCTCCGTCGGCGTTCTCCGCATCCTTCCGATAGAATTCCATGCCCGGGCCGCCGGCCCGGTCTGAAGCGAACAGGATCTGTTTGCCGTCCGCCGACCACGCGGGTTCGAGATCGTTAGCAGGATTAGTGGTGAGGCGGGTTGCCACCCCAGTGCGGATATCTATCGCCCACAGGTCCCGATTTCCGCGATCGCCATCGGGACGGTCGAAGACCAGGCGCCCGCCATCCGGGGAGAAGCGCGGTTCGAAGAACATGCCGGGGCTGCCTAACGTCCCGACGACCGATCCGTCGCGTTTCGTCCAAGTTAGAGTATTGCCGCCGGAAGAGGCAGGGCGCGCCAAGACAACGGCGCCATTGCTTGACGCGCTGAACGATGCTTGCGCGGAGATGGTGTTGTGGAGAACTTTTTCGCTGAGGGCCACCGGCTCGCCCGTCAAACTCTCGCCGGTGAAATTTTGACGGAATAACGTGCCCTCGCGGACGAACAGAAGCGCACCGGGAACTGGGACCGCCTGCGACTCCGTGTACATGAGCCGGCGAACTTCCGGAGAGCCCAGCGATGCCAGATAGATCGCGTTGTTCTTCGCGTCGGTGCAGCGGGCGGTAAAGAGAAAATGCCGTCCGTCGGGCAGAAACTGCGGCCAGCGATGAGAGTTCTCGGTTCTGCCGGCATCGAGTTTGGAAATTGGCTGCGGGGGGCCGCCGTTCTCCTTCACCAGGTAGAGTCCGGAGCGGTTATTGGGCGCGAAAATGATGTCGCCCCGGGCGTTCCACGTGGCGGCGAACACTCCCGGGACTTCAACAACGCTTTGCGGACTGCCGCCGGCGGGACTGACTTTCTTGATTCGCCCCGAGGCATAAAAGCCGATCCATCGACCGTCGCCAGACCAGAAGGGCGCGCCTGCACCCTCGGTCTCCGGAATCCAGCGGCCTTCCGCTTCGTCGAGAGAGCGGATCCAGAGCAGACGGTGTCCCGACGAATCCAGCGGATTGGCAACCAGGTAACCGCCATCGGGAGAGGGCTCCGGAGCGCCATCGGCGAGTTGCCCGTCGATGGTAAAGGAGAAGCGCAGGGGGAGCGGCTGCAGCGCGGCCGAGCGAGAGCGAAGCAACCATCCGGCGGCGACCAAAGCGAGGCAGGCAACACCTGTGATCGCCCACGGCGAGAGAGCTTTCGGGCGGGCTCGTCCCGTCTCGCCCGCGTCCGCCGTTTTGGCGGCGTAATGCAACTCCGCCTTGACGTCGCTGGCAGCCTGCCAGCGGTCTTCGGGATTGGCGGCCAGGCAGCGTTCGACAATATGCGCGAAGTGTCCCTGGAGGTGCGCCGTGTTTTGCCGGTTTCCGGTGGTCATTTCCGTGAGGACGAGGCCCAACGCGTAAATATCGGTGCGGGCATCGGACTCCCGGCCCGCGCGTTGCTCGGGAGCCATGTAGGCGGGCGTACCCATGACGGCGTTGGTTACGGTCACGGTTTCGTCCTGTTGGGACTTGGCTAGCCCGAAATCCAACACTTTCGCCCCAGCCTTGTTGATCATGATGTTGGCTGGTTTCAGATCGCGATGGACGATGCCCTTGCTGTGAGCGGCGGCGAGCGCGTCGGCGATCTGCGCGCCATAACGCAGCGTCTGCTCCATGCCGAGCGGGCCTTTTTTGATTCGCGACGCCAGCGTCTCGCCTGCCACCAACTCCATGACGAGGTAATTGGGACCGACGTCGTAGACCTGACAAACGTTCGGGTGATCGAGCGCCGCGATGGCGCGGGCTTCGCGCGCGAAGCGCTCCCCGAAACGCTCAGCCGACACCTTGATCGCCACTTCCCGGTTCAGCCGGGGATCCCGAGCCCTCCAGACCTCGCCCATTCCTCCCGACCCGATCGGGGCAGTGATCTCGTAGGGCCCCAACTTGTCACCGACGGCCAACGCCATAGAATCCAGACGATTCTACCGCGGTGGTGCGATCAAAAGTGCCGCTCATAGCTCCTCGGCTGCTGGTGCGCGTTGCCGCCCGAAGGGTTACGAGGGCAGTCTGACCATGGTTATTGACCATGGTATAATTCCACAGTGCGGGAGATCGCGATATCCAAGTTCAAGGCAACTTGTTTGGCCGTACTTGAAGATGTCCGGCGTTCGCGAACACCGGTGCGCGTGACTCGCTTTGGCCGGCCGGTTGCGGATATCCTGCCACCGGCGGCGGCGCCGGATAAATCGTGGTTGGGGTGCCTCCGGGACTCTCTGGAGATCCACGGCGACCTTGTCGAACCGGTGGGGGCGTTCCGCCAGTGGACGGCCGGACGCCGGTGAAGCTCCTCCTCGATACGCATATCTGGATATGGGCGATTCACGAGCCCGAGAAACTCAGCCGCGATGTGCGGCGTCAGTTCGAAAACAGAAAGAACGAGCTATTCCTCTCGCCGATCTCAATCTGGGAAGTGCATCACCTGATACAACGTAAGCGGCTGCGGGTGAAGACCAATCTATCGGACTGGTTGGAGCAAGTCTTGGCCCGCGTCCCTCTTCAAGAAGCGCCGTTCAATTTCGCGGTGGCAGCAGAAGCTTCGAAGATCCAGCTTCCGCAGGCGGACCTCGGCGACCTGTTCCTGGCGGCGACCGCGTGCGTATTCGGCCTCATCCTAGTCACCGCCGATGCGCAACTGCTGGGCTGCCGGTGGCTGAAAACTCTGGCGAACGAGTAAATGCCCCCGCGCCTGTCGCCGAGGGGGAGGGCGGCGCGAGATTCGATCGGGCCGGCTCTCCGGTTAGTGCAACTGGATGTTGCCGCCCGTGATCGGGGTCAGCGGGAACGTCAGATCCGGGCGGATGGTTCCATCCGGATTGGTGATTTCGAGCGCCAGCTGGTCGCGGTTAATTCCGGGCGAGCCGTTGTTCACCGCGATCACCTGGAAGCCGCAATGCGGCGTGCCGTTGACGATGGCTTCCCCGATGACCACGGCCGCGTTTCCGACGATCGAAATCGATTGAATGGCCGTGGATTGAATCAGGACGTCCGGGCCGGAGCCGTGCTCCCGCCAGGTGAAATCGCCCTGCACCCGGCCGTTCTTCAGATAGCGGGCGGTCAATCCGAACACGGCCTGGTTGCCGTTCCGCGAGACTACGCCGCCTCCGGTGACCGAACCCAACGAGGGGTCGAACACCGAAAGCGCGGTTTGCGCGGAACCGGTATAGCGGTCGCCTCCCACGGAGATCTGGACGGTGTATTCATTCACCGCAAGGTTGGCGAATGCGCAGGTGGCGAGCAGGGTTCCCCCGACGCCACCACCCGAGACAGCCGCCGCCGCACTCCGGGGCGTTCCGGAAACGACCGGCGTTAACGCACAAGTGACGGGCGTAGCGAAACTGATGTCGCCCGGACTGCCATCGGAGGGTTCGGTGATCGAAGCCGCCAGGGTCACCGATGCCGTGCCGCCCGGCGCGGAGACCTGGACTGATTGCGGATTGGCCGATGAGGGCGCGACGGA
>DATGII010000199.1:0-14746 GCA_035295805.1 Bryobacteraceae bacterium
CGCGTTTAGCAGACCGGTAAAAATAAACATCGGGCCGCCCGGCAGCGCGAATGCGTTCACCTGAGGCACATTTAAAGTCGTAAAAGTGAAACGGAAGCCGCTTTGCCGCGCTTCCGGCGCCGCGGCGAGGCGTTCGCCGCAGCGCTTCAGGTAATCCTGAAGGAACGGGTCGGCAACCACGCGATATTGCCGCATTACCTGGGACGCGGCTGCCTGGCCGATTTGAATGTCGGTGAACTTGGAATAGAGATTCAAGCCGGGCTTGATAGGATCGCCCGGATGACGCGCCCAAGCGGGCGCGACGCCGCACGCGATCACCAGCAAGAGAGGAAGCCGCATCCGCTTTCGTTACCGTAAGGAAAGCTAATAACATCATTATGCTACGTTATAATCGGTGGTATGTTGACTCCCACCGAGAAGATCTGGCACAACGGCCGCTTTATCCGATGGGATGAAGCCACAATTCACGTTCTGTCGCACGTGGTGAGTTACGGCTCTTCGGTTTTCGAAGGCATCCGGTGCTATGCGACTCCCTCCGGTCCGGCCGTATTCCGGCTGCGGGAACATGTGCGCCGCCTGGTGGATTCGGCCAAGATTTACCGGATGGAGAATCTCGGGTTCCCGGCCGCGCAACTGGCCGATGCGATGCTCGAGCTGGTGCGCGTCAACAAAATGGATTCCTGCTACATCCGGCCGATCGTGCTGCGCGGGTACGGCGAGATGGGAGTGAATCCGCTGAAGAATCCGATCGACGTCTACATCGCGTGCTGGTCGTGGGGCAAGTACCTGGGCGAAGAGGCGCTCGCCGAAGGCGTGGATGTGTGCGTGTCCAGTTGGAACCGGTTCGCGCCGAACACGCTGCCGGCGCTGGCGAAGGCGGGCGCGAACTATATGAATTCGCAGCTGATCAAGATGGAAGCGCTGGCCAACGGCTACTCCGAGGGTATCGCGCTGGATTCCAGCGGGTACGTCAGCGAAGGATCGGGCGAGAATATTTTCGTGGTGCGCGACGGCCGGATTCACACGCCGCCGCTGGGCGCCTCGGTGCTGCCGGGCATCACGCGGGACAGCGTTCTGACGCTGGCTCGCGAACTAGGGATTCCGCTGGTGGAAACGATCATTCCGCGCGAGATGCTGTATATCGCCGACGAGGTGTTCTTTTCCGGAACGGCGGCGGAGATTACGCCGATCCGCAGCATCGACCGGATTCCGGTCGGCAAGGGCCGGCGCGGGCCGATCGCAGAGAAGCTGCAAAAGGAATTCTTCGCCGTAATCAACGGCACGCGGGCGGATCAGCATGGCTGGCTGACACCGGTGCATGCGGGTCAGCCTGCTTCGGTCAGATAGAGTTAGCAGAAGAGAACGACGCCTGCGCGACCGGATGACCACCTCCCCCGAGATTTGCCACCCGCGCCGCGCAGCCGCCTAATGGACTCCCCTTTTTTAACCCGACTCAGGCTGATCTGCCAAGATGATTTTCCGGTTGACGTGCCGTTTTCAACAATTTTTTCGCGAACTCCTGCTTGGAGTTAGGCGACAACCGGTGTGGCAAAGTTGTGCATAAAACGAGAGGCGCGCGGATTGTTCGCAAATGGCGGACGCGCGAGGAGGGCGCGATTCGGAGAGCCCAAACGGAAGCGGCGATTCACCGAAACAGCGCTTCAGCGCCGCGCTGGATCATAGCGGCTCCGGCCACGCCGGTGAGCGCGGGAACGAACGCAGGCGCCGGACCCCGCAGTTTCCATTCGCTGTGCACCGCGTGATAGCCGAGATAGAGGATCCATCCGGCTGTCAGGCCGAGCGGGTAGAGAATCCACGTAGTCCCGAGGAGAGGCGCCATGCGCAGACCGGCGGCGCCGCCAACGACCGTGACCGCTTCGGCGAGCACCACCCAGGTGAAAGCGGCCGGGCGCGAGTGCAAGGCGGCGCGCACGATTCCGCCGAGCGCGATGCCTTCCGGCAACTTGTGCAGGGCGACGGCGAGAGGAACGGCCAGCTGCAATCCGAGCGGGGCGGCAAATTGGGCGGTGGTGACGGTCCAGCCATCGAGGAAGCTATGGACGGCGGCAGCGATGATGAGCGGAGCGGCCAGGCCGTGCAATTCGTCGGCGCAGCCGTGGTGGTCGTGGTCGTGCGCGCAGGTGGGACAGATCGGATGCACGAAGCGGTCGATGGCGATTAGCAGCGCGTATCCGATCACAGCGAGGGCGAGACTCCGGCTCCAGCCGGCGGACTGCGCCAACTCGGGCAGAAGTCCGAAGGCGGCGACACCCAACAGGACGCCCGCGCTGAATGGAACCACGACGCGGGCCCGGCGCTGCACGGCCGTGAGCCAGAGGCCGACGGCCGCTCCTACGATGCCGACTGCCGCCGCCAGGGTGGGCGCCAGAATGCCGCGCGCTTCGGAAGGTACGAGCAAGCCTTTACTGTAGCAGTTGTAACTTCGGGCGCTCCCGCCGCGCCTGCGTGGACGGGAAACTTCTGTGAACGCCGGCACGCCGTGGTACACTCGACTCCGCACGGAATGTCGGCCGCCGCTGCACAATCCCGACCCCGCAAACAGTCCAGGCGTCAGAAGTTCCCGAATGGAGTTCCCGGCCTCTGGCGCGTCCTGGTAGTCGCGGCCGCTGCGACGGTGCTGGCGTGTCAACTGCTGGCTCCGCCGATCGTCGGGATGGCGGACAACGGCGATTTTTCGAAGCTCATCGGACAGTATGGCCTGACCAGTCCCGCCTATTACGAATACGTGGGTATTCGCTATCCGTTCCGGCCGAACTACAATTATGATCCCGGCTTCCGGTCTTCCGAGCAGTTGTTCCTGCGAACCGCCATCGTGCTCGAAGAGGCGGCGGGAGGAGACGGCTCCCTGGATGTACGCGTCGTGGGGATCGTGCACGGAGCGTTGTTCCTGGTGGCACTAAGTCTGTTCCTGCCGTTGCTAACGGGCTCCCGCAGAGCAGTGCAACTTGTCTATTGCGGGGCGGTGCTGTTCGTCTTCACCGATGTGATGTACGTCAGCTACCTAAACTCGCTGTATATGGACGTGAGCGCCTTGCTGACGCTGATGCTCGCGGCAGTCTTTTACCTGCGCGCGATCCGCTGGCGGCGGCGGGCGGATGCGATTCTGTTTGCGGCGAGCAGCTTGATCCTGATCAGTTCGAAGCCGCAGTACGCGCCGGCGGCTCTGTGGATTGCGGCGTTGATGTGGATTGCGCGCGAACCGTTGTGGAACGGCCGAAAATCCGCGGCCCTCGGCTGCGCGGCGCTCATGCTGATTGGGGGGTGGGCCACAATGCGGTTTGCGGCGCCCCCCGGGTACTCGGCAAACAACTGCTTCAACATGGTGTTCTTTCAGATTCTTCCTCACGCACGTGACGCCAATCGCACGCTGCGCGAACTGGGGCTGGATGCAAGCGATCGTGTCTGGATCGGCAAGACCGCCTACTCGCCTGGAAGCAAGATGGGGGACCCGGAATTTTCGAAGGAATTCGCCCGCAAGGTTTCCTACGCCAGGCTGGCACGGTTTTATCTGACCCATCCGCGGGACACCTGGCGGTCCCTGCGAAACGGATTGGCGCAAGCCGGCCGCGAACGGGAACGCGTCGGCAATTGGCCTGTGACCGCAGGCAAACCGCCGCTGGGCGAGAGCCGTTCGTTTGCGTTGTGGAGCGATCTGAAGTTCCGGCTCTTTTATGGGCACGCCTGGCGCCTGCTACTGAGCTTTCTCGGTGTGGCGGCGCTGGTGCTGATCCTGGCGGCCAAGCAGCAGCCGGGTCCGGCAGCCATGGCCGGAGCTCTGGTTTTATTTGGAACAGCGCTTACGCAAATGTTGATTGCTTCGCTCGCCGATGCGCTCGACCTGGCCCGGCATCACCTGCTGTTCCATGCGGAATTCGACATGCTAGTGCTGGCAGCGCTGTGGCTGGGGATACGGCGGATTGGCGCGAAGGGCGCAGCCATTGCGTGAAGAGCACGGCGGCACGCCGGCTTTGGAAACGCGGCTGTTTACGCGGGGTGAGTTTAACCCTTGGAGCCGGCCGATTGTCGCGAGACGAATGAGCGCGGCGTTGTTTTCGTTCAGGGTTGAACGGCGGGCAGTGCGCCTTCCGGAGTGGGCGCCACCTTCATTGCCATAGTGGCTTGCCAGGAATTCATCACCTGGGCGGGGAAAGTCGGCAAGAGCTGCTGAATCCGCTGCTGAATATCGGCGACGATCTGCGGATTTTGCGCGGCGACATCATAGCTTTCGTCAGGATCGTTCTCGAGGTTATAGAGTTCGGGATGCATCAACGGCAGGTTATGGCGGCCTCCTGCCGGGTCCGGACTCCAGGCGAAGTCGTCATAACGCGCGACGTGCAGCTTCCAGGGGCCCATCCGCGCACATTGAAGATTCCAGCTATCGAAATACAGGAACACGTCGCGCTGCGCGGTCATGGGCTGTCCGGCTAAGACCGGCCAGATATCGAGGCCGTCCAGCGGCTTGGCGGGCAAGGTCGCATTGCTCAAGCGGGCCAGGGTCGGCAGGATATCCAACGTGCTCGCCATGACCCGGCTGACGCGCGGACCGCGCGCTCGCAGAGCCCCGGGCGGAATTTGGCCGGGCCACCGCGCAATGAACGGCTCACGCACGCCCCCTTCGTAGCTGGATCCTTTGCGCCCGCGCAGACGGCCCGCGCTGCCCTGATACCAGGGGCCGTTGTCGCTCGTAAGGATGACCATTGTGTTGTTGTCGACACCATTGTCTTTTAGCGACTGGAGGACCCGGCCTACACTCCAATCGAGTTCCTCGACGACGTCGGCATACAGCCCCATCCCCGATTTGCCGTTGAAGGCGGCCGAAGCGGCCAGCGGGATGTGGGGGAAGGTATGCGAGAGGAACAGGAAAAAGGGGCTGCCCTGCGCCCGTTGAATAAAGTTTACGGCCTGCTGCGTATAGCGCTGCGTCAAGGTATTCAGCTGCACAGGAGACTCGATGACGCTCTGATCGCGCAATAAGACCGAAGGCGCCATATCGTTGCTGTACGGGATGCCGTAGTATTCATCGAAGCCGCGGTTGGTGGGCAGGTACTGCGGGTGACGACCGAGGTGCCACTTGCCGACGCACATCGATCTGTAGCCGACCGGCCGGAGCATTTCGGCGATGGTGGTTTCATCTTTCGCCAGGCCGATGGGGGCGTCGGAAGCGATCACGTCGGGCACACCGACGCGCGGCGCATACCGTCCGGTCAGCAGCGAGGCGCGCGAGGGCGAGCAAACGTTGCTGGTTGAATAGAATTGTTCAAAGCGGACGCCCTCGCGGGCCATCTGGTCGATGTTCGGAGTGGGGATCTGGGAACCGTAGCAATGGAGGTCGCCATAGCCGAGGTCGTCGCAGAGGATGAGAACGAAGTTAGGAGGTTGCGGCGCCGCCGCGCGTCCTTGGGCGGCCGCCAGCAGCGCCCCGCCGGCGCCTTTGAGAAAAGCGCGCCTCGGGAGAGTTCCTGGATGCATATCTACGGGCCCCTCGCCCGGCTCCCCGCGGCAACAGCGGATGGTCGCGGGCCGGATCGTCCTTCCCACTAACAGGGTGTCGGCTAGCTGCTTGCCGGGACGATTCTAACAGAGGTTGCCGCGTCCAGGAACACAGAAACCCACGGCGCCGGTACCAAAACCGGGTACTGAGAGCATTGAGTACTTTTAGGGAGCGGTGTATAGGTCAGGCATCCGGAAGGAACGGTACTCGAGTGCGCCAAACTGAATGCCGTAAACCAATTGACCGGACATATTCAGCTCCAGCGACTGGGCCACCGTGCCGCCGTGGCCGGCAGGATCGGGGGCAATCCCGGCGTCGAAATGATAATCGCCGTCCAGCAGCCGCTGGGCGGAACCGAGTGCGTAGGAATAGGTGCCGAGGTCCCCGTTCAAGAGCAAAGTGGCATTCCGATTGACTTCGTCGAGCAAGAGAACCTGGCCGCGGCTGTGGATAGTCGGATCGGCGGCGGCGCGCGTGTTGCCATCGTCGAAGACGGCCAGGGTGGCGCCATCGAGCTCGAGGTTGGGATCGTGCTGATGAGAAAACCAGGGCCAGGCATCGGACGCATTGATCCCGAAATCGCCGCCCGGGCCGAGACGCCAGAGAATGTCACCGCTCCCGGCGCCGTTTTCATAATCGATCTTGACGATCCAATCCTGATGCCGAATGGAGTACAGAATATTGCCGTCCGGCGTCAATTGCAGCGCGTTGCCATGCAGCCAATCGTTGGCGGTCTTGGCGAGATAAAACGGGGCGCACACCAGCCCGGCGGGATACGCGCACTGCTCGCCTAAGATTGCCATGCGGTGCGGATCGAGGTGGTCAAACGCATCCCAGGCCCAGGTCAGCTGAAGATCCGAGTTAAGGACCAGGATCGTATCACCGATCACGTCGGCATCGCCGGGACCTTGCACGTCGGTCAAGATTCGTTCGGAATCGGCCAGCACGAGATAGCCGCCATTCGGCAGTTTGCGCGCTTCGTGGTGGAAAGCGTTGATAGGGTGCATTCCCAAGGCGGCGAGCTGCCGGTTGATGCGGGCCGCATTGGTCTCGGCAATGACGTTGCCGACGAGATCGAATTCGAGAACGGTCTGCTGCGATGGGCCCTGCGTTCCATCCTCGTGAATTCCCATAAACGTTCCGCCGGTCTGCGGCCGGGTGAAGAATGAAATACCGGTGGGGCCATACCAGACCACGTTGCCGGCCAGGTCGGTGGCGATCGAGGGCGCCTGCAGAATGCTCTGCAGAAGGATTCCATCCGTGGACGGAATGGCCGAGGTCAACGGCACAACCACCGGCGCCTTAATGGAAATCTCGCCGGTCGCGAACGGCATCGGGCCGGCGGCGGTCTGGGTGGTTCCGTTGTCAATTACGTGCCAGGCGGTGAACTGCGAATGGGCGCGAATTCCGGCGATGTAGAAATTCATGCTGGTCTGCGAGTCACAAGCTTTCGCAGGAGTACTTTGCAGAGTGCCTTCGGCGGACTGGAATTGCACCGTCATGCTGCTGCCTTGCGGACACGCCGGGGCGCTATAGACGAACACCAGGGGATGGGACGTCGGCGTTATCGCCGCGACATCCGCCGCGGCCAGCGGCGTGAGTTCGAATTGCGCCGAGGCGGACGCCGTTTCACCGGTATCCTGGTTTTGCACCGTCACATCGATCTGATAGATTCCTTCCCCGTCGATGGTGCTCCATGTGAACGATGACTTGGGGCCGTAATCCACGACGGTGCGGAGTTGGGGAGGACGGCGCGGCCGCAGCGACTGCCCGCTACTTCGGGCAGGGAGAAATCCACGGCTGATCGGGGTGGCGGCCAGATCCGTATTTTGTGAAGCCGCCTTTCCGGCGCGAAAACGATACCACAAAGTTCCGGGATTTGGATTGGACACGCTGGCAATCCACGTGACCGGGGCCCCTAGAGGAGCAGGCGAAGGCGTGGAGCTGCCAAGAGATACCCTCATTTGCGCCGACAGGGGAATCCAAAGAAAGGGGCCGAGCGTAACTAAAAACCGCAATCTCATTCCAGTTGTGCCTTCCTAACCTCAACGTATTCAAGGGGTCTGGATACGGTAAAGATTTCTAAGGACATCGGCCGGTTTACGACTTTCGATAAGCATCTCCTAGAGGTTGGAAGCGTAAAAACCGTGACTCTCCCGCCATTTCGAGGTCTAAGCTGTACTTCCGTCAAATAATAAGATCGGCACAGTTTTTTGCAGAAAACGGCGAGCGGAACGTAATTTAGTTCGCAGGCAAATCTCACTACGTGCCCATTCGAACCGCGCCGGGCGGAACGCTCCCGGCAAAATAGCGGTGAGGTGCAGTCATGAGAACTTCGCTAATCGTGGCAGGGTTGGCCTTGACGGTCGGGGTAGTGATGGCGCAAACGCCGCAGAAAGGCAGCACGGCGCAAACGCAAAGCCAGGAGTCGACGTCGGCTAAAACCGAAAAAAAGGCGGGAAGCATCCCGGAGGTCAAAACGCAAACGTTCAAAGGAGCGCTCGTAGACGCAAGTTGCGCCGGGGGCGGGGCGTCGACGACAAGTTCCACGACGTCGGGAAGTGCAAAGTCGTCTTCGAATTCGTCGGTCAGCAAGACGGGCGAAGCCAGCCGCAGCGGGGAGAACAATCAGAACTGCATCGCTTCCGCGAACACAAGCCAGTTCGGTCTGCGGATGAAAGATGGACGCGTGATGCGCTTTGACGCGGTGGGCAATGAGCGCGCCAAGGAAGCCTTCTCCGCGAAAAAGAAATGGTCAGATGCCTCCGCCGCCGGCAAAGAGATCCAAGCCACGGTGAGCGGCACCGAATCCGGAGACCAGCTGACGGTGGTTTCGATCCACTGACCGGATTCCGGCCCGCGAGGCCGCGCCCTTCAGTCCAGGGGCGCGTAATATCCGTGGCGCCACGATATGCGAAGCGCCGGCTGGTTGAGAGCCACGCGAACGCGGTGGTATTTGCCGTCGTTCTGGGACTTGGTCGAGTAATAGCTGAGCACGTATTGGCTGCGAATGGCCCGGCTCAGTTTTTCGATGGCGCCGGGGAGGTCCGACAGGTGGTGCACATGGATCAGGCGCCCTCCGGTTTCGTCGGAAATGCCTTCCAGCAGACGGGAGCCCTGATAGAAACTGATTGAATAAATGCCCACGCCGGCTTCCCGCACCAACTCGCGGATTTCGCGGGAGGAGTAGCGGCTGTTGTTATCGCCGCCGTCGGAGAGCACCAGGATGACCTTGCGTGCGTTCTTGGCGCCCTTCATTTTCTGGATGCCGAGATAGATCGCGTCGTTCAAGGCGGTCCAACCGGCGGCGCGCAGGGAGTGAAGCCACCGGGAAACTTCACCGATGTTCGGAGTGAAACCGCCGATGAACTGCGGCCGGTCGCTGAACCGGACGAGCGCAAATTCATCGCCCGGCAGCGTCGTTTGGAAAAACTGCTCGACCGCATCGACCGACGGAATGATCTTGTTGCTCATACTGCCGCTCGAATCGAAGACTAAACCAACCGAGGCCGGCACATCCTCCATCGAATAGGAAATGATCTGCTGTTTGACGTCATCTTCGAAGACCTGGAAATCTTCTTTGCGAAGCCCCTCGACCGGCCGGTCGCCGGCGTCCGTCACCGTGACCGGAACCAAGACGGCTTTCACATCGAGGCGGATGGTGGCAGGATTTCGCGCGTTCGCATTTGACGGACGCGGCGCGCGGGGAGTAATGGACACCCGGGGTTCACCTGGGAATTCGGCGTTTTCCGCCGTCCGGAGCGCGGGGACGAAGGCCAGGCAGAGCGCGCCGGCGGCGACAGCAACGTAGGGGAGCCGGCTCCGCTGCTCGTTGTTATGAATGGAACGTTGGAAGAAATACCGATTTGTGTCGGACATCCCAGGAACTCCTGCCTCAACCGACTGCGGTTGAGTCTGCGGCCGTAATCTAGAGGACACGATTATACAATCTGGCGCGGCCGGCGTCGCTCCCCGCCCGAAGAGTTGTTTCAGGGCCCGCCGCCGCCGGCGCGACAATGGGATCGTGACTGGTGTTCGAATTGACAAATGGCTGTGGGCGGCGCGGTTCTTCAAGACGCGGTCGCTCGCGGCCCGGGCGTGCGATCTCGGCAGAGTTCAATCGAACGGGCAGCCGGCCAAACCCGCGCGCGAGGTTCGGGTGGGCGACCGTCTGCAAGTGAAAAACGAGTCGGGCGAATTTGAACTGCAGGTATTACTCTTGAGCGAAATGCGCGGCCCGGCGGCGGTGGCCCAGACACTCTATTGCGAGACGGATTCCAGCCGCGAGTTGCGCGCCCGGGTGGCGTTGGAGCGCCGGACGATGCCTCCGGTGGAAGATTCGCGAACCGGCAAACCATCCAAGCGCGACCGCCGCGAGATGCAGCGATTTCGGGGACGATTCTAACCCCGCAGCCGGCGGCACGCTTGACTCTAAGGTCTGCAATGACTATGCTTTATCAAGCCCTGAAGGAGCTTGATAAACCATGAACCTGATCGCGATTCGGCCCCGGTTGGCCCATCTCGGATTGTTACTGGCTCTGCCGCTGGCGGCGAGCACCGTGCGGATCATTCAAACCAACAGCGCGGGCGATGACGTATCCATCATCGATCCGAATACAAACAAAGTAGTCGGAACGATTCACGGCATCGAAGTCAATCACGGAGCCGCGGTGGCGCCGGACGGAAGCCGCTACTACATCAGCGACGAGGCGGAGCGGACGCTGGACGTGGTAGATGCGAAGACCCTCGACGTGACCAGGAAAATTCCGCTGAGCGGCCATCCGAACAACATCTCGATCAGCAAAGACGGGCGGCGCGTCTACGTGTCCATCGCGGTCGCGCCGGGCGCGGTCGATGTCATTGACACAACCTCGATGGAAAAGGTCAAGAGCATCCCGGTAAAAGGGGCGGTTCACAACACCTATGTGACACCGGACGGCAAGTTCGTGGTGTCGGGTTCGATTCCCTCGAGGGTCATCACGGTGATCGACCAGAAGACCGAAGAGCCGGTCTGGTCGCTGCAGATGGACAAAGGGATCCGGCCGATGACATTCAACACCAACCCCGACGGAAGCACCAAGTGGATCTTCGTGCAGCTTTCCGGTTTCAACGGGTTTGCCGTGATCGACTTCGCCAGCCAGAAAGAGATCAATCGCATCAAGCTGCCCGATCTGCCTCCCGGTAAGAGCGTGTTCCCAGAGGGCGGAAATGAGTCGCACGGAATGGCGGTGACTTCGGATGGCAGAACGCTGGTGGTGAACAGCCGTCTGAACAGCTCGATTTACACCTACTCGCTTCCGGATTTGAAACTGCTGGGCAGCGTGGAAGTCGGCAAGTCGCCGGATTGGGTGACGCTGACGCCGGATGGAAAGCGCGCGTACGTGGCGAACGCGGCCTCGAATTCAGTTTCCGTGGTCGACCTGCAGGCGCTGAAAGAGATCACGCGCATCAAGGTCGGGCAGGTTCCGAAGCGGAACATTACCGCGCTGCTGCCGTAGGCAGGCGCTGGTTTTACTTCAGCTGTTCGGCGACTTTGGCGACGCCGGCTTTGGCGCAGGCGTCGTCCTGCTCCTGGCTGGAGCCGGAACTGCCAACGCCGCCGACTACGTCATTACCAACCTGAATGGGCACTCCGCCGCCCAAGGCCAGAATGTCCGCCACATCGCGTTGCGCGGCATACTTGGGATCAGCCGTTCGTTTCTGAAACTCGAGCGTGGTCGAGCGAAACATGCGGGCGGTGTACGCCTTGCGGCGCGCCATCTCGGCGGTCTGGGCGCTGGCCTGCTCGTCGCGGAGAATCACGATGACCTGCCCGGCGCGATCGACCACCGCTGCCGCCGTGTGGTAGCCCTTCTCTTTGCAAGCCGCGATGGTCGCTTCAGCGATCGTCTTGGCCATCCCGAGCGACAAATTGCGTTGCATCACCAAACCTGGATCCGAGGATTGGCCGGACAGCAACAGGGCCGTGCCGATTCCTGCCAGAACTCTTAGCGCATGTGACATGGCGTTTCTCCCGTCAGGGGACAATTATACTCAGTTTAGGCATGGAATCTCTCACTGGAAGAGTGGCACTGGTTACCGGAGGCGGCCGCGGCATCGGCCGCGCCATCGCGCTGGCGCTCGCCCGCGCCGGCTGCGACGTAGCGGTCGGCTACAGGCAGCGCCAGGAAGACGCCGACTCCGCGGCGCGCGAGATTCGCGAAGCCGGGCGGCGCAGCGCGGCTATCCGCGCGGACGTCTCGCGCGGCTCCGATGTCAGCAAGCTCGCGCTCGCCGTCGAATCGCAGCTCGGGCCCATCGACATACTCGTCAACAATGCCGGCGCGCTGCGCGTGCAGAAGCTGGAGGAGATCCGCGAGGAAGACTGGAACGAGATGATCGCGGTCAATCTTACCTCGTGCTTCCTGATGACGCAGGCCGCGCTGCCCGGCATGCGGGCACGGCGCTGGGGGCGCATCATCAATCTCTCCTCGGTGGCAGGACAGACCGGAAGCGTTTTCGGGTTGCACTATTCCGCGGCGAAGGCGGGGATGATCGGGCTGACGCGCAGCTACGCGCGGCTCCTGGTAAAGGAAGGTATTACGGTCAACGCCATTTCCCCGGCGCTCATTGCGACCGAGATGGTTACCGCCAGCCCGGCGATCAAGCCGGACCTGATCCCGATGGGCCGCTTCGGCGAACTGGAAGAAGTGGCCGAGGTGGCGGTGATGCTTGCCGGAAACGCCTTCATCACGGGGCAGACTCTGGGCGTCAACGGCGGCCTTTATCTCGGCTGAGGCATGGCCGTCCGCAAAGTCGAAACCGAACTCGACCGATTATCGAAACTCCGCGACGCGGATCCGTCCGCGGCGCTCCCGGCGCTGCGCAAGGCGCTTAACGACCGCGTGAACCTGATCGTGGCCAAAGCGGCGAAGATTACGGCTGAGCGGCAGTTTCGCGAGTTGATCCCGGACCTGCTCCACGCGTTCGATCGCCTGCTGGAGAACGCGGCCGAACGGGACCAGCAGTGCTGGGGTAAGAACGCAATCGCGACCGCGCTCAAGGAACTTGGTCACATCGAATCGGCGCCGTTCCTGCGCGGCATGCGGCATATCCAGATGGAACCCGTCTGGGGTGGCCCCATGCCAGGCGCCCCGCGGGAGGCCGACACCGCCGAGACGCTGCGCGGTACGTGTCTGCTGGCGCTTGCTGCGTGCCCCGACCTGGATCGCGACGACGCGTTGCGGTGCTTCGTCGACGCGCTCACTGAGAAGGCGTACACCATCCGACTCGAGGCGGTCCGCGCGTTGGGGCAGATGGGCGGTATGGAGGCCGCGCTTGTGCTGCGCCTGAAGGCGCGGCTGGGCGACGAGGAACCGCCGGTCTTAGGACAAGTGTTTGACGCGCTGCTAGGAATCGAAGGAGAACGGGGCGTGCCGCTGGTATCGGAATTTCTCCACAAAGCGGAAGGCGCGGTGCGCGAGGAAGCGGCGCTGGCGCTCGGTTCCTCCCGGCTGGCGCGCGCTTTCGAGCTACTGCAGAAGTCTTACAACGGTACGCGCGACCCGGAATTCCGCGAAGTGCTGTTGCGCGCGATCAGCCTCACGCGCGCGGAGAGCGCGGTGAAGTGGCTGCTCGATCTGGCGCGGACGGCGCGAAAGCGCGACGCCATCGACGCAATCCACGCCCTGGCACTGCACCGCGGCTCCGAAGAAATTCGCCGCGCTGCGGCAGCCGCCATTCAAGGCCGCGAGGCGGAACTGGAGGCCGAGTACCGAAAAGCCTTTGAAATTTAACCGCGCTGAGGCCTACGCCAGCGTGTTAATGGAAGCGGCGCGCCTGGCTTCGAATGCGGCGATCCTGGATTCGTGCTGCAGCATGTAGCCCAGCTCATCGACGCCCTCCAGCAGACAATGCTTGGAGAAGCCATCGACCGGGAATTCCACCTCGCGTCCGCCGGGAGTCGTCAGGATCTGGCGGGCCAGATCGATCTTTACCGTAGCTTCGGGATTAGCGTCGGCCGCGCGGAACAGCTCCGTGTGCACATCGGCCGGCACGATCACCGGCAGCAATCCATTCTTCACCGAATTGCCGCGGAAGATATCGGCGAACGAGGTGCTGATCACGGCGCGAAATCCAAACTGTGTGAGCGCCCAGGGAGCATGCTCGCGGGAGCTACCGCAGCCGAAATTGTCGCCTGCCAGCAGAACCTGCGCGCCTTGCGCGCGCGGTTGGTTGAGGATGAAGTCGGGCTTCGGCTTGCCTTGGGCATCGTAGCGCCAGTCGCAGAACAGGTTGTCGCCCAAGCCTTCTTTGCTGATGGTCTTCAGGAAACGCGCCGGAATGATCTGGTCCGTATCGACGTTGGTGGCCGGAAGCGGCACCATGCGGCTGACAATCGTCTGGAATTTCATAACAGAGTCCTCACATCGGTCACCACACCCGTGATCGCGGAGGCGGCGGCCGTCAACGGGCTGGCCAGGAACGTGCGCGCGCCCGGACCCTGGCGTCCTTCGAAATTGCGATTGCTGGTGGAGACGCTGTATTTTCCGGGCTCGACGATATCGCCATTCATCGCGAGACACATCGAGCAGCCCGGCTCGCGATAATCGGCGCCGGCGGCGCGAAAGATTTCCGGCAGCCCCTCGGCCGCGGCCTGGCGTTTCACCTCCTGGGAACCGGGCACCACCAGAACCCGGACCTTGGGATTCACCTTGCGGCCTTTCAGGAGGCTGGCAGCGGTCCGCAGATCGGAGATGCGCGAATTTGTGCAGCTTCCGATGAAAACGACGTCCACCGGATGCCCCACCAGCGGCTTGCCTCCTTCGATGGCCATATAGCGGAGCGCCTTTTCGAGATCGGCGCGCGCGGCTGGATCCGCAATGTCGGAGGGCGCCGGTACCGGCGCATTGATCGGCACGCCCATGCCGGGATTGGTGCCGTACGTAATCATAGGCTCGAGTTGATCCGCCTCGATGGTCACGGAGCGGTCATACTGCGCGCCCTCATCGGTGGGGAGCTGCTTCCAGCGCGCCACGGCAGCGTCCCAATCGGCTCCTTTGGGCGCGTGGGGACGCCCGTGCAGGTATTGGAACGTGGTGTCGTCCGGCGCGACCAGACCGGCGCGCGCGCCGCCCTCGATCGACATGTTGCACACGGTCATGCGCGCTTCCATGTCGAGCGCCTCGATCACCGGGCCGCGGTACTCGATGACGTGACCCGTGCCGCCGCCGACCCCGATCTGCCCGATGATGT
>DATGII010000200.1:0-41444 GCA_035295805.1 Bryobacteraceae bacterium
GTTGAGCTATCCCGTGCTGGTCGAGCCCAATCTGCCGGCGCGCACCCAAGGTCTGTTCTGGTCGGCGGCGTACGTGGGCTTCGTTTTGCTGTGTATTGCGACTGCGTGGCTGGCGGCCAACCGCAAGTCGCCGACGGAGACGTCGGCCGCCGGCATTACAAACGATCCCCCTCCGCAGCTTTCCGCCCGCGTGCTCTGGGTGGCGCTGGCGGCCTGCGCCTCGATCCTGCTGCTGGCGGTAACCAACTTCCTCACTCAGGATGTGGCCGCGATTCCGTTCCTCTGGATTCTGCCCCTTAGTGTCTATTTGCTGACCTTCATCTTGTGCTTTGACTCGCCGCGGATTTATCAGCGCTTCGTGTTCGTGCCGCTGGCGGCGGGTGCGCTCGCTTTCATGGCCTGGCGATTATGGCCGGAACGTCCCAAAATGCTGGTGTTGCCGCTCACTACCGGGTTGGCCGCGTCGCTATTCGTGTGCTGCATGGTATGCCATGGCGAGCTCGTCCGGATGCGCCCACCGGCGCGGCACCTGACCTCGTTTTACGTGAGTGTGTCACTCGGCGGCGCGCTGGGCGGCTTGTTCGTCGGGTTGCTGGCGCCCAATCTGTTCAACGCGTATTACGAATTCCCAATCGGCCTTGGACTGTTCGCGGTCTTGGCCGGCACGCCGTTGTGGGTTGCCGCCCGCCGTTTTCCCCGAATCTGGATGTGGGGTGCGCGCGGCGCGTTGGCCGTAGTGGTTGCCGGCTGTCTCGTGTTCCTCGGCATCATCGTGCGCCAAATGGTGAATCCCTACCGGCTGGTGGCCCGCAATTTTTACGGGCAGCTCCGCGTGCGCGATGTGCGTGAAAGCCCCACCGATCCGTTCCCGTCGCGTAACCTGATCCACGGCGTGATCAATCATGGCATGCAGGTGCTACGCGCGGAATACCGCCGGCAGCCGGTCTCCTATTTTTGCCCCCAGAGTGGTATCGGCCGCGCCATGGAAGCGCTCGCCGGTAAACCGCGGCGAATCGGCATTCTCGGGCTCGGCTGCGGCACGCTCGCCGCCTATGGCCATGCAGGAGACCTCATTCGCATTTACGAAATCAATCCGTTGGTGCTGCGCATCGCGCAATCGGAATTCACGTATCTGCACGACACGCCTGCCAGCGTGCAGGTGGCTATGGGTGACGGCCGCCTGGTCCTGGAATCCGAGCCCAGCCAGCAGTTCGACATCTTGGTGATGGATGCCTTCTCGGGCGATTCTGTGCCCGTCCATCTGATTACCCGCGAAGCCTTCACCGACTATTTCCGCCATTTGAAGCCCGACGGCATTGTCGCCGTCAACATCTCCAACGCCTATCTCGACCTGGAACCCGTAATCGAGCGGGCCGCCGCCGCGTTTGGCAAGACGGCTCTGGTCTACGACTTCGATCCGGATCCCGAAGATTCCCTGTGTTTTGCCTGCACGTGGGCGCTGATTATGGATCCGAAGACTTTGGACGCGCACTCCGGCCTGCGCAAAGACGCCCGCGTCCTGCAGCCGAAACGGACGTTTCGCACCTGGACCGACGACTACTCGAACATGTTCGGCATTCTGCGCTGACGGAGCTCGTATCATGAACATTACCGTCTCCGGGGCCTCCGGTTTCATCGGTCGGCGCCTCCTCAAGGTGCTGGGGCAGGCCGGCCATTCGCTCCACGTGCTCAGCCGCCATGCCGGTACCAATCTTCCGAATGGCGTGCGTTTGTCGGTGTGGGAGCCGGCGAAAGGTCCGCCGCCGCCGGAGAGCCTCGAAGGCGCCGACGTCATCGTCCACCTGGCCGGAGAGCCCGTCGCGCAGCGTTGGAACGCGGCCACCAAACGGCGCATTCGCGAAAGCCGCGTTACCGGGACGCGCCACGTGGTGGAAGCGCTAGCCGCGCTTCCGCGCCAACCGGCCGCCTTGATCTCCGCCTCCGGAATCGGGTACTACGGCTCGCGCGGCGAGGAGGTGCTGGACGAGTCCGCGCGGCCCGGCCGCGATTTTCTGGCGGAGCTCTGCGTGGCGTGGGAGAACGAAGCGCGGGCGGCGGAAAGCCTGGGAATCCGCGTGGCGATCGTCCGTATCGGGATGGTCCTCGATCCACAGGGAGGCGCGCTACAGCGCATGCTGCCAGCTTTCCGGCTGGGCGCCGGTGGGCGGCTTGGCTCCGGCCGGCAATGGGTTTCGTGGATTCACCTCGGCGATCTTATCGAACTGGTGCGCTTCGCCATCGAGAACCCGGTCCGCGGGGCATTCAATGGGACGGCCCCGGAACCACTTCGAAATCTTGAATTTACGCGGCTGCTGGGCGCTGCTCTGAGGCGTCCGTCCCTGTTCCCGGTGCCGGAGTTTGGCTTGCGTTTGCTGTTTGGTGAAATGGCCGGCGTGCTGCTCGCAAGCCAGCGGGCCGTGCCCCACGCGGCCGAGGCGGCCGGGTTCCGGTTCCGCTTTCCGCAACTCGGTCCGGCCTTGGCGGATTTGTTACGATAAGATTGAGGTTCCGGTGTCGCCACGCACGTTTTTCCGCCTTTTCACCCACTTGCAACTGCTGCCGATTCTGGAAGCTGGCGAGGAAACCCTCGTCGGCGGCCAGGCCGTTATGGAAGGCGTCATGATGCGCGCCCCCCACAGCTACTGCGTAGCCGTCCGCAAGCCCAACGGCGAACTGGTCACCTCCCAGATGCCCATCGAGCGCATCTCGGAAAAGTACAAGATTTTCAAATATCCGCTGATTCGCGGTCTGGGCACTCTTTACCAGGCCTTGAAGCTCGGCGGCAAGGCCCTGAACTTTTCAGCCGCGGCATCGCTCGAAGACGAGAAATCGGAGTCCAAGGAAAAGCCCAAGGAAATGCCGGGATGGGTGGTTGGCCTCCCTGTGATCTTCTCGTTTCTGTTTTTCATTTTCATGTACAAGGCGGTCCCTCTCTATCTGGTGAGGCAGTTGGCGAAGGTGTACCCGATTTTCGGCGGCCAGGTATTATCCGCTATCGCGGATGGCGTAATTCGCCTCGCCATTCTGATAACACTGCTGTATGTGCTCTCCAGGCTGAAGGACATGCGCCGGATGTTCGAATACCACGGTGCCGAGCACAAGGTTGTGTTCAATTTCGAATCGGGCCAGCCGGTCAGCATCGAAAATGCGCAGCGGTTCACGACCTTCCATCCCCGCTGCGGCACCAGTTTTCTGGTTGTCGTTTTTCTGCTCGCGATTCCTCTCTACGCCATGCTTCCTTTTCATGGTTTTGCCGCGTTGTTGCTGTCGCGCGTGGTCCTCATTCCGTTCCTCATCGGTATCTCCTACGAACTGATTTTTTATGCTGCCCGCAAGCGCGGCTCTTTGCTGGCGCTGTTGACCGCGCCCGGCCTGTGGACGCAGCGCATCACCACCAAGCCGCCGGCCGATGATCAGGCGGCGGTGGCCATCCGCGCACTCGAGGGCGCCATGGCTCTCGAAAAATCTCAGGGCGGCGAATTGGTCATCGCCTGACGCTCCATGCAATTCCGTCAAAAGCTGGAAGAACTCGAAAAGCGCTTCGAGGGGCTGAACGCGCAGATGGCCGACCCCGCGGTGATCGGTGACGCCGAACAATACCGGAAAATCACCAAAACGCATAGCGAGCTTTCCGAAATCGTGGCCAAGTTCAGGGAGTGGAAGAAGGCCGAAGACGGCCTGCTGCAGGCCCGGGGGATGGTCGACGACCACGATCCCGATCTCAAAGCCATGGCGCAGGAGGAAATTGCTCAGCTCGAGCCGGAGCTCGCCCGGATCGAGGAAGAGCTCAAGGTCCTGCTGCTGCCCAAAGATCCCCTGGACGAAAAAAACGTCGTGCTCGAAATCCGCGCCGGCACCGGCGGCGACGAGGCCACCCTCTTCGCGGCCGAGATCTTCCGTATGTATTCGCGCTACGCGGAAACGCAGCGCTGGAAGATTGAAGTCACCTCGGCCAGCGAGTCGTCCGTCGGCGGCTTGAAGGAAGTCATCGCGCTGATCAGCGGCGACAAGGTCTACAGCAAGCTGAAATACGAAAGCGGCGTGCACCGCGTTCAGCGCGTGCCGGTCACTGAGCAGCAGGGCCGCGTTCACACGTCCGCGATCACGGTGGCGGTGCTGCCCGAAGCCGACGAGGTCGAAATCAAGATCGATCCCAAGGACATCCGCATCGACACATTCTGTTCCTCGGGGCCCGGGGGCCAGTCGGTGAACACTACCTACTCGGCGGTCCGCATCACGCACCTGCCTACCGGCTTGGTGGTGTCCTGCCAGGACGAAAAATCTCAGATCAAAAACCGCGCCAAGGCCGAACGCGTGCTCCGTTCCCGGCTCTACGAAATGGAGCTGGAAAAACAGCAGGCCGCTCTCGGCGCGGAGCGCCGCAGCATGGTGGGCAGCGGCGATCGCAGCGAGAAGATCCGCACCTACAACTTCCCGCAGAATCGCGTCACCGACCATCGCATCGGCCTGACTCTGCACCAGCTCGATTTCGTCATGGACGGCAAGCTGGACCCCATCGTCGACGCGCTTACCACGTATTACCAGACCGAAAAATTGAGACAGCAGGGCGCGCAGACCGCCGCCGATTGAGCCGTCATGAACGTGCAGACCGCGCTCCTGCAGGGCTCCCAACTGCTGGAAGATGCGCAAGTCGCGGTGCCGCGCCTCACGGCTGAAGTACTGCTCGCGCATGCCATGCGCTCCGAGCGCGCCTACCTGTTCGCGCATCCGGAGCAGGAATTGCGCGAAGTGGAATGGCTGCATTACGGCCGCTACCTGCACGAGCGCATGACGGGCAAGCCCACCCAGTACATCACCAACCGCCAGGAATTCTATGGACGCGAGTTCCGGGTTTCCCGCGATGTGCTCATTCCCCGGCCGGAGACCGAACATGTCGTGGAACTGGCGTTGCAGCGTGCTCGCGGAGCGCGGCAAATTCTCGACGTAGGGACGGGCTCCGGCGCGCTGGCCGTCACCTTGCAGCTCGAAACGGGCGCCGCCGCGCTGGCCACCGATATTTCGCCCGCGGCTGCCGCCGTGGCGGACCAGAATGCGCGGCGGCTCGGCTCTCGCGTGGCGGTCGTGGTCTGCGATCTGATGGCTGCGGTGCGGGAGCGTAGCATCGATCTGATTGTCAGCAATCCACCCTATGTGCCGGCTACCCAGCGTGCAGGGCTCCAGCGCGAAGTGCGTGATTGGGAGCCCGCAGTGGCCCTGTTCGCCGGCAGCACCGGTTTCGAAATCTACGATCGCATCGCCGCCGACGCTCCCCGCGTGCTGCGGCCCGGCGGCTGGGTGATCCTCGAACTTGGCTTCGGCAGCCTCGAACACGTCCGGCGCCTGTTCCGCGAGTGGGGCAATGTTACCGTCGAGCCGGATTTGGCCGGAATTCCCAGAGTTCTCTCGGCGCAGCTCACTGCGAGCCCGGCTGCTTCAATTCCGGCTTGATGTACGACCAATGGTTGTGGATGATCTTCCACTCCCCTTTGAGCCGCGCATAGACCTCGGTCGAGTTCCAGCGAACCGTCGCCTCCCCTCCATCCGGCAGCCTGGCGGTGCTGACCAGGTTATAGCTCAGTACCGCTATTTCGCCATGCACTTGCACCTTGGGATCGATCATTTCGTAGCGGTCAATCCGGAATGTGCCGGCCAGAGGAGCCAGCAATTCCGTCAGCGCTGCCAGCCCGTCGACGCGTTTCTCCTGGGCTGGGTCGAAATAAGTGATCTCCGGCGCATCGATCTCGAGGTACCCGTATGGGTCGCCCGTGCCCCAGCGGTCAAGCGCTCTCCGTTCGATGGCGATGATTTGGTCAGATAACTCGCAAGGCTGCATAGGCGCCCAGTCTACAGCGCACCGTTCCCGCGCGATAGGAAAAATGGAACGGGCCCATTTTGGTATAAAAGCGGAAGAGATGCCCGGAGCGGTCGCACGGTATCGTGAGTTTGCGCCTTGCGCCAGCCTGCGCGAGCACGTTCGCGCCTTCTTCTCGTTCGTAGATCCTCACCATAACCAGGATTCGCCCTCACGGCCGGTAATGCGCGAGGTGATTTTCCAGGCCGGGGATTGCTTCTGTTCGCCGCTTTTCGCCGACGGCCACGCGTCTCTGGTATTCAGCTTCGAAAAAGCGTGCCAACTCGACGGCCGCTGGAAGCGAGCAGCGGCGGGCCCGTCCGCGGACGTGATCGGTCCCATGACTGCTGTCGGCGCGGCTTCGCTGGGCGAACGGGCGGAAATGTTCGGTGTTTATTTCCGGGCGGCGCAAGACACTCAATTCCTCACGGTTCCCACTCGGGAGTTGACGGATCGGGTCGCGGCGCTCCGGGACCTGTGGGGGCGCGCGGGGTTGGAACTCCTGGGGCGGCTCGGCGAGGCGGCGGGGGAAAGCGCGCGCATCGCCTGCCTGGAGTCGGTTCTGGAGCGGCGCATCGGGGCGGTATCCGCTCTGCCGTCATCCCTCGACCTGCCGGCAATGACCAGTCACGTAATTCGGTCCCAGGGCGGCGCGACGGTGCAGGGGCTGGCGGACGCCGCTGGAGTCTCGCGCCAACACCTCACCCGTGTGTTTCGTGAATCGGTTGGCCTCACGCCGAAATTGTATTGCCGCCTCGCGCGATTCCAGGCCGCCTTGCGGTATGCGGGCCGGGGTGACCGTGTGAACTGGGCCCAGGCCGCGTTGGAAATGGGCTACGCCGATCAGTCGCACATGATCGCCGAATTCCGCCAGTTCAGCAGCCTGACTCCGCAGGCGCTGGCCCGCAAGCGCTGGTTCCACCCGTTCATCGAGCGGGCACACACCGGCGTCCCCGACCTCCTGGTCGGTGAAACGGCCGACGTCAGTCGGGATACCACCATCAGTCAGCTTGTTTCCCGTGTCCCGCCGCCTATGCTGAACACATAGGCTCCGCACACATCCCTTCCCTCGGCCGCAAGTTCGGCTGGGTCTTGCTTACTGCACTGGCCGGGCTGAGTGCGGCCCTCTGGCCCGGATGGCGATTTCAGCACATGACGGCTGCCGGGCATCTGCGAGCTGCCGCGACCGCCTTGGAGACGCACGCGTTCGACACGGCCCAGCGCCATCTGAGTGCAGTCGCGGCCGGCGCGCCCGAAGGCGTCGCGCTGAAAAGGAAGCTGGTGGCGGCACAACAGGCCGCGCGGCGAGCTGAAGCCGCCGCAAAACAGAAAGAGGCTGCCGCCGAACGGGCCCGGGAGGCGCGAGCCGAGGCGCAGCGGGTTGCAGTGCGCGAACTGGAACAGAACCTGAGGAACATGGGATTTGATGTGACCGTCGCCCAATCCGTGAACCCCTCGGAAATCACAATCGCTTCGCGCGGCTTCGATGACCCGGACAGGCGCAGCTGGTTTCTGATGTTTCTGCACGGCCCGAACAGCCCGGTAGCCGCAGCCTGCGCCGCCGGCATTCAAACCGTCCGTCTCAAGGGGCCTGGCGTCTTTTTCGGGTTCAGCGACCAGTTTTCGCTGGATTGCTACATGCGGTAGTGTGGCCCGCGCCGCTACTCAGGAAGCCTGCGCCAGGCGGCGGTGTTCTTTGAGGATGCAATGGTCCATCACCACCGTCAGGCCGGCCGCTTCGGCGCGGCGCGCGGCGTCTTCGTGTACGACACCTTCCTGCATCCAGATCATCTTGGCTCCCTTGCGAATCGCGGCTTCGACGATTTCCGGCACGAACTCGGAACGGCGAAAAATATCGACAATGTCGACGGATTCCGGTATCGAATCGAGGTCCGGGTAGCTCTTCTCACCCAATACCTCGGTCTCCTGCGGATTCACCGGGATGATGCGGTACCCGGCGCGCTGCATGTACTCGGTCACGCCGTAGCTGGGCCGAAACCGCTTGCTCGAGACCCCAACCACCGCGATGGTCCGGGCCGACCGCAGGATTTCGGTCACTTTGTTCATACTTTTGCGCTCTCCGGCGCGCGCCGCAGGACGCGTCGCAATTTGCTGATCTCCTCGGTATCGAGATACCGAAATTCTCCGGGTTTCAAGGGCCCCAGCTCCAGAGGCCCGATTCGCACGCGCTTCAGTTTTTCAACGAGCCGGCCGAAATGTTTGAACATCATCCTGATTTGATTATTGCGCCCTTCGAAGAGGCGCACTTCGTACCACGGGTTCTCCGCCGCATGAACTAGTTTCAGGCCCGCGGGAAGCGTGCGCTTCCCGGAGAGCGGCACGCCGCGCCGGAAGCGTTCTTCCTGCTCGGGAGCCAGCGGCCCATTTACTTTGACGAGGTACGTTTTGGGCAGGTGAGTGGCCGCCGACATGATGGCGTTCGCCATCTCGCCATCGTTGGTCAGCAGCAGCAAACCTTCGCTGTGATAGTCCAGCCGTCCCACCGGATACACGCGTTCCCGCACTCTGACCAGCAGGTCCATCACGGTCGTCCGGTGCTGCGGGTCGCTCACTGTGGTGACCGTGTTGTTCGGCTTATTGAGCGCGATGTAGACCAGGCGCTTGGGCTCGTGGAGCAGGCGGCCGTCGACTTTGATGTGATCGGTTTCGAGGTCGGCTTTGGAGCCCAGTTCCGTGATCACCGCCCCGTTCACCATGACCCGCCCTTCGCGAATCATTTGTTCGGCATGGCGGCGCGAGGCGACACCCGCGTGCGACAGGATCTTCTGTAGCCGCTCGGCGGACATTACGCCTCCGCAGGCGCGGCGGGCGGCTCGGCATCCGGCTCGCTCTCCGCGAAGGCGAGCCGCCGGATTTCTTCGAACTCCTTCAACGACGGCAGTTCACTGAGATCCTTCAAGCCGAACTGCAGCAGAAATTCCTTGGTGGTCTTGTACAAGATCGGCTTGCCAATCACTTCTTTCCGCCCCGCCGTCGCGATCAGCTTGCGATCCAGCAATGTCTTGATAACCCCGGCGCCCTGCACGCCGCGGATCTCCATGATCTCGGGCGCCGTAACGGGCTGCTTATACGCAATCACGGCCAGGGTCTCCAACGCCGGCAGCGAAAGCTTCAGCGGCGATTTGAGGCTCTTGACGAAGTTACGGACCGCGTCGTGGTGCTCGGCTTTGGTGGCCATCTGATAGCCGCCCGCCACCTCCCGAATCGCCAGCCCGTGCTCCGGCTTTTCGAATTCCGCCACCAGCTGTTCCAGCGCGCGCGAGATTCGCTCGGCCGGCTGCTGCAGCACCGAAGCCATCTGCGCAATCGTCAGCGGCTCTTCGGTGACATACACCATCGCCTCCAGCACGGCTCGCAGCTGCGTCTCTTCCATCGACACAGCCTCGGGAACGGTTTCCAGCAATTCGTCCATCGACAGGACCGGTTGGGGCTCAAATTCTTCCATGCTGTTTAAGCGTAGTCTTTCTCGATTGCCGCGATGGGCTGTTCCGAGGCGAACACGGTGTCGAAATTGGCGTGACGCTGCAAGGCAATCTCGCCGAACAGCTCTTTCTGCGCAACCACCACCGCCTGCATCCGCACCATTTCCAGCACCGCCAGAAACAGCGCGATCATGGCGCGGCGCGTGCGCTGCTCTTCGAAAATCCGCATGATGAACACCGGTTGGTCCGGGCCGGCTTCGAGGAAGCGGTCTTTCAGGTAGCGCACCATATCGCCGATCGTCACGTCCGCCGCGGACACTTCATAGACCGGCCGGTTCTTGGCGCGCTCCAGAATCTCGCCGAAGGCTTTTACCAGGTCGTACAGCGTGACTGCCAGACCCGGATCTTCATCCGCGCCAAACGCTTTCGCCTGCGGGTTCGACCAGATGTTCTCTTCCAGCATCCGCTTCTGCTGCAGCATCTCGGCGGCGTTCTTGAATTTTTCGTGTTCCAGCAGCCGGTCCACTAATTCCTGCGGGGGTCCTCGACCTCACCCTCTTTCTGCAGAGCCGGGTCCTGGGGCAGCAGCATCTTCGACTTAATGTGGATCAAAGTGGCCGCCATGTACACGAATTCCGCGCTCAGATCGATGTCCATTTCCCGCGCTTTATCCATGTACTGCAGATATTGGCCGGTAATGGTGGAAATCGGGATGTCTTTGATGTCGATCTGCTGCTTCCGGATCAGGTCCAGCAGCAGGTCGAGCGGGCCGTCATACTGCTCCAGATGAAAATTCAGCGGTGCTGACACTGTTCTTCCAACGATAACACGGAGGTTCTCCCGGCCGGGGACAGCACCTCCTGGTGGGGCTAAACTAGCCAGCCCCCAAGAACTTTAAAAAATAGCCAGTTCTGCCTAGGACCTGCTAACCTTTGCACATAAGCTTACGTCTTTTCTTGGACAGTTCGCCCGATGCAATCGTATTTTAGTAGCGCGCCTGCTCCCGGCCCCTCACGCATTCCCGGCCCAACCTCGGTTCCAGGTCCGGCCATCGTTCCCCCTCCGGCGGAGCCCAAACGGCGGCGGAACCTATCAGGGATTCTCCTGGTGGTTGTCGTCCTGGTCGCTGCCGGGGCTGCCTGGTATCTCAATACTCGATCGACCGCCAAGGATAAGACCCTCACGCTCGTGACCATTCCGACCATGGTCGTTGGTACGGGCGATTTACAGACTACCGTGCGCATCGCCGGCACCGTAGCCGCCGAACGATATGCTTCCATCATGGCTCCCCGCATTCAGGGTAACCGGGGGAATTACAATCGCGGGGGCCAGCAGGGCAACGGGGGCAATGGTGTCAACAACGACTTCAACCTGCTGATCACGAAGCTGGCCGAGCCGGGATCGTGGGTGAAAGTCGGCGACGTTGTTGCGGAATTTGACACTGAGGCGCAGCGAACCCGCCTCGACGACTACAAGGATTCCGTAGTCCAACTGGACGCCAACATCAACCGCCTGAAAGCCAATCTGGCCGCTTCCAAGGAATCGCTGGCGCAACAGGTCCGTAGCGCGAAAGCCGATTGGGACAAAGCGGCTCTGGATTTGCAAACCGCACCGATCCGATCCGCCATCGATGCGGAAAAGTACAAGATCGCGGTGGAGGAGACGAAGGAAGCCTACGCCGAACTGGTGAAACAGGCGCAGCTTCAGGAAGTCTCGCAGCAAGCGCAGATCAAAGCTTCGGAATTCGACCGCGACCAGAGCCGCATCGAGCTGCAGCGCGCGGAAAACAATATTCAGCGCATGACGATGAAAGCGCCGATCCAAGGTATCGCGGTGCTGCAGACGCTGTTCCGGCAGGGACAGATGGCTCAGGTTCGCGTGGGCGACCAGGTCAACCCCGGTCAGACGTTCCTCTCGATCGTGGACCCCAGCTCGATGGTGGTCAACGCGACCGTGAACCAGGTCGACGCAGAGAAGATTCGTCTCGGCCTGAAGGCCCGTATCCGCCTGGATGCCTACCCGGATATCGAGCTGCCGGGTACGGTCATTGGGATCGGGGCGATGTCGAAGACCAGCAACGTGCGTGGCTCGTACGTGAGTGAGATCCCGGTGCGCGTAAAGATCGACCAGGCGAAGGTGGATTCGCGGATCATTCCGGATCTGACGGCCAGCGCGGAGGTGGTGATCGGATCGGAGAAGGACGCTTTGATCGCCTCGCGTGCGGCCATCTTCGCGGAAGACGGCAAGGCCTCGGTATTCGTCCGCAGGCCCGAAGGCTGGGTGCGCCGACCTGTCGAACTGGGAATGCAGAGCAACATCGCGGTGGCGGTCCGCTCAGGATTGCAGAAGGGCGATGTGCTGGCTCTGCAGCGGCCGCTTTAAGGTCCGGCCGGCGTATGCCATCCAAAGATCTCAAGCCGAAACAGCGTCTGGGCCAGGTGAACTACCGGCGCCGCAAAATCATCAATTGGAGCCTCGTGTTGCTGGTGTGCGGCGGCGCCTTGTTCGCCGGATACCGGTATACCAGCACAACCACCGTCGAGATTCCGGTGGTAAGAGTCCGGCGTGGCGACTTCGTGATCAGCGTTCGAACCCGCGGCGAACTCGCGAGTTCCCATTCCATCGTGCTGGCAGCTCCGCAAGTGCCGAATCTGCGGCTGGTCAAGCTGGTGCAGCCCGGCAAAATCGTGCATAAGGGCGATATCGTGGCCGCCTTCGACACGGCGCAGATTGAAAACGCCATCATCCAGCGGACTACGAACGTTTCGTCGGCCGACAGCCAGATCGTCCAGCTCAAAGCCACCCAGAAGATGGACGACGAAGCCGATTCCATGCAGCGCATGGCGAGCACCTACGACGTGGAACGGGCGCGGCTGGATGCGAGCAAAGCCGAGGTATTGTCGAAGATCGACGGTGAAAAGAACCGCATTACGGTGACCGTAACGGAAGGCGCACTGAACCGGCTGGACGCGATCATCAACGCTCACCAGACCGCGCACGTGGCGGACCTGACCCGCCTCAGTCAGAACAAGGACAAAGCCGTTCGCGATTTGAACCAGGTGCAAGAGTATCTGACCAAAATGGAAATTCGCGCTCCGGCTGATGGAATGGTGAACATTCTGCCGAATTTTCGCGTGAATGGCCAGTTCGGCCAGACGCCGCCCGCCTTCAAAGAGGGCGACGATGTCTGGACCGGAGCGCCGATCGCGGAAATGCCGGATTTGAGCCAAATGTACGTTGACTTGAAAATGGACGAGGTGGATCGCGGCAAACTGAGGCTGGGCCAGGTGGTACGGGTTCGAATCGACGCCATTCCCGATCGCGAATTCAACGCGGAGCTCAACTGGATCAGCCCGATCGCGGCACTGGTGTTCAAAGGCGCGTCGGGAAATGGCCGGCCCGGCATCGCCGCGGAGAAAACGTTCCCCGCACGGGCCCAACTGAAGAATCTCGATGCGCGGCTGCGGCCCGGAATGAGCGCCACCGCCGAGGTCACCATCGAGAAGCAGCCTGCGGTGCTGATGATTCCCGCGCGCGCCAGCGTCACCAAGGATGGCAAGCCGGCCGTTTACGTGCAGAACGGCGATCGCTTCTCAGTGCGCTACATCCAGGTAGGCAAACGGAACGACGACGACATGGTCGTTACTTCGGGGCTGAAAGAGGGCGACATGATCGCACTCGAAGATCCGGTCGAAGCTGCCAAAGCCGCCAAGAAACTATAGGATCCCGGTCAGGAAACAAGCGTTCATGAAGAGAGTAATGATTCGGCTGGCAGGGCTGGTGATCGTGGCGGCGGCCGGGTGGGGCGGCTATCGGCTCGTCAAGCAGATTCCGGAGCGGCAGGACACTGTACCGGTCACCAAAGTACTGCGAAGCGATGTCATCATTCGCGCGTATTCGCGTGGGGAATTGCGCGCCGTCCGCACCGCCACGATTTCGGCGCCCAACCTGGGCGGCACGGTGCAGGTCACGGCGATCGCTCCCAACGGAGCCCTGGCCCACGAAAAAGACCTCATCGTCGAGTTTGACGATTCCGAGCGCCGCGCCTCCCTGGAGCAGGTCCAGCTGCAGGTACAGCAGAACGACGAGCTCATCAAGAAGCAGAAGGCCGACATCGCCATCCAGAAAAGCCAGGACGACGTGGCGCTGTTGACGGCGAAGTATGGCGTGCGCAGCGCGCAACTGGATGTGCAGAAGGCGCCGGTGCTTTCGGCTATCGACGCCAAGAAGAACGAGCTCAACCTGGAGCAGCAGAAGAAGGCCCTGGCGCAGCTCGAAGCCGACATCCAGGCGCGTAAAGAGCAAGGCGACGCGCAGTTGGCGGTCTTGCAGGAACAGCGCAACCGGGCGCTCATCAACGTGCGACAGGAACTCGCGCGCATCCAGCAGACCAAGCAGCTTTCGCCGATCGAAGGACTGGTGGCGATCCGCCAGAACCGCACAGGCAACGTGAATTTCGGTCAGACGCCGCCGGATATCCGGGATGGCGACAACCTGCAGCCGGGGATTCCAATTGCCGACGTGTTGGATCTGTCGGAATTGGAAGTCGCCGCCAAAGTGGGCGAGCTCGACCGCGCCAATCTGCAGGAAGGGCAGGAAGCCGTTCTGCAGCTCGACGCCATACCGGACCGCAAATTCCGCGGCAAGATCAAATCCATGAGCGGAACCGCCATCACCGATGTGTTCTCGGGCGATCCGGCCAAGAAATTTGAAATCGTCTTCTCGATCGATATGCGGCAGTTGCTCGCCGCGCTGGGCATGAAGCAGAGCGATATCGATCATGTAATGGCCACGGCCAGCGAAAACGCCAAAAAGAACATTCGGAACACCGCGGGCTCGTTCTTTGCGCGACTGCGCGGCGGTCCCGATGAGGGCGGCGAGACGCCGGATGCCGGCGGCCGAGGCTTCGGCGGGCGCAGCCCAGGCTTGGGGTTTCCCGGACGGGGCGGGTTTGATGCCGGCGGGCGTGGCGGCCGCGGCGGCGGCTTCGGCCAGGCCTTGGCGGGATTGACGGACGACCAGCGGCAACAAGCGCAGCAATTAATCCGGCAGGCTTTCCAGAGCTCGGGCGGCGCGATGAGCCCGGAAGATCGCCAGAAAATGATCGACCAGATCGTGGCGCGCGTGAAGTCGGGCAAGACCGCCGGAGATGCCGGCGGTGCTCGCGGTCCTGCGGCGCCCGGGTCAGGGCCGAACCAGATCGAGGCTCTCTTGCGGCGCGCCGGCGCTTCTCAGTTCAGCGACCAGGATCGGGAAAAGGCGCAATTGCCGCTGCCGCCCGAGCAGGATTCTCAAGTTCAGGTGCTGCTGCGCCCGGGTCTGCTGGCGGACGTGCAGATCGAGGTGGAGAAGATTCCAGACGCCCTTCACGTTCCCGCCCAGGCAATCTTCCAGAAGAACGGCAGGCCCACGGTGTTCGTGCAGCAGAAGACGACCGGGCGGTTCGAGCCGCACGAAGTCAGATTGATGAAGCAGAGCGAATCTGTGATGGTGCTGCAGTCGGGCGTTGAGCCGGGCGATATCGTGGCGCTCGCCGATCCGACGGCCGGCAGATCGGGCAAGAAGGACAGCGACAAAAAAGGCAACGCGATGGGCGCCCTGCCGGGAGCGAAATAGCATGGGCATTTCGCACGTTATTCCCGAGCTGAAGATGGGGCTGGCGAGCCTGTTCGCGCACAAACTGCGGAGCCTGCTTACCATGCTGGGCATGATTTTCGGCGTGGGGGCAGTCGTGGCCATGCTGTCGATCACGGCGGGAGCGCAGAAAGAGATGATGAGCTTCATCGACCAGCTCGGAGTGAACAACATCATCATCGAAGCGCGGGAGGCGGTCGATCAGAACGAACTGCAGACCGTCCGCGCCATCTCGCCCGGGCTGACGTTTCGCGATTATCGCGCCATCAGCGAAAATGTTTCCGGCCTGGTCGCCATCACGCCCCGCAAGCGGTTCAAGCCGCAGCGCGTGCTTCCGAAGACCGCGCAGGAACCTCCGCAGTTGATCGGCGTCTTGCCGAATTATGTGGAGATCAACAGTCTGAAGCTCGTTTCCGGCCGCTTCTTCACCCAACAGGAAAACCTGGATTCCGCTCCGGTCTGCGTGCTCGGTGAATCGGCCAAAGTAAACCTGCTCGGATACGACGACGCCGTCGGCAAGTACGTGAAGGTGAACGATACCTGGCTGCAGGTAATAGGGGTGCTCACGCCCCAGGCCGGCGGCGATGCCGATGTCGAAGGCGCGCAGGCTGCAAACCGCAATAACCTGGTGATTGCTCCGCTCAACACCGTGATGCGCCGCTTCGAAGACAACACCAGCTTTTTGAAAGACGAGATCGACGGCATTTACATGAAGGTGCAGCCGAACGTCGATTCGATTGAGACTTCCAACGTGGTGCGCGCGATTCTGACCGCCACCCATAAGGACGCCGGCGATTTCACCGTGATCGTCCCCGCCGGGCTGCTCGAAGAGAGGCGGCGCACGCAGTTCATCTTCAACATCGTCATGATCTGCATCGCGGGCATCTCGCTGCTGGTGGGCGGCATCGGCATCATGAACATCATGCTGGCCACGGTGCTGGAGCGCACGCGTGAAATCGGAATCCGCCGGGCGATCGGAGCGCGCCAGGCCGATATCGTGCGCCAATTCCTCACCGAAGCGGTCATGATCTCGATCGTCGGGGGGCTGATCGGCATTCTTTTCGGTTTCACACTCTCGCGCATCATCGCCTCGGCCGCAGGCTGGTCGACCGTGGTCACGACATCTTCGATCGCCGTCGCCTTCGGCGTATCGGTGTTCATTGGATTGTTGTTCGGAATTTATCCAGCGGTGCAAGCCGCGAAGCTGGATCCCATCGAGGCCATCCGCTACGAGTAGCCAATATGTTATTTCGATCCCTGATTGCAGGAACCCTGCTAGTAGTCTCTGCCTGCGGGCAGTCGTCGTCCTTTCCTAAGCCGTCGTATTTCCGCGAAACTTTTCAGAAGACCCGGACCAAGGTCGAATTGCGCGATCCGGTGCGGATGAAGGATTTCGTGGCCGATGGCAAGCTCGAGCTGAATCTCAAGAACTATCTCGCGCTGGTCATGGCTAACAATACTGACATTCAACTGCAGTTGCTGACGGTCGAGATTCCCAAGAACGCGATCGAGTCCGCGTTCGGGGCGTGGGACCCCAAGGCCACCGCGAGCTTCGCCACCACCCGGGCCACCACCATTCCCACCAATGCCACGACGGCGCAAAACGCCACGCTGCTGACCAAATCGTTGAATCAGCCGTATCAGCTGGCCTACACGCAGACGCTTTCGAACGGCTTCCAGTACACGGCGTCCTTTCAGGGAGCCAAGACTTCGGCCACCAACTCCTTTAACAATTACAATCCCGCGCTGACCTCCAACCTGCGCATGAGCATCACTCAGCCTCTGATTCAAAACCGCGGGTCCTACGTGAACCGCATTCCGCTCATGCAGGCGCAGGTCGGGTACAAGGCTTCGCAGTACCAGGAATCCCAGCAGCTCCTGACCCTGGTCAACACGGCCGAGACGGCCTATTGGAACGTGATCATGGCTCGCGAGAACTTGAAGGTCGCCGAGGCCGGACGCACGAATGCGGACGAGTTTCTGAAGTACATGCAAAAACAGCTTGATCTCGGGGCGCTTTCGCCGCTGGATATTTACAACCCGCAGCAGTCGCTCGCGGCCGCCGACCTGTCCGTTTCGCAGGCCAAATTCAGCCTGTCTCAGGCGGAAGACGTGCTGCGGCACCAGATGGGGGCCGATCTGGATCCCGACGCGCGCAATCTGCCCATCACGCTCACCGAGTCGGTGGACCTGGGCCCGGCTGACGCGGCTCCGGTCGACCGCGAACAGGCCGTCAACAAGGCGCTGCTGAACCATCCCGCGATTCGCCAGGCGTTACAGAAGATGGATCTCGACGATCTCGGCATTCAATCGGCGAAAAACGGCCTGTTGCCGAACCTGGCGCTCAGTATGTATTACCAGTCCGCGGGCACCGGCGGTACGTTTTTCCCCAGGTCCAGCCTGTTCGGTGGAACCGCCGGCGAACCGGTCCCCGGTGGCTTCGGCGATGCGTTTAGCCAGATGTTTGGGTTCGGCTATCCCACCTATTTTGCCAGCCTGCAATTGACGCTGCCGATCCGCAACCGCGCGGCATCCGCAGCCATGGCCAACGCACAGGTGCAGAAGAAGACCGATGCTTTGAATCTGCGCAATACCCAGCAGGCGATCCGGCTTAATATTCTGACCGCCGTTACGAAGTTGGAAGGCGCCGAAGAACAGTTGAAGCTCGCCAAGGTTCAGTTGGACTTCGCGCAGAAGAACCTCGATGCCGAGAACACAAAATTTCAGCTGGGGACGGAAATCAACCAAAACGTGATCAACGCGCAGCAGGTCCTGGTGCAGGCGCAATCGGCGGTGGTCACCAATCAGATCGGCGTCCGGCTGAATCTGCTGAACCTGCTGACGCAGACCGGCGAGCTGCTGGACGAACGCGGTATCGTGGTGAAGTAGTCCGGACCTGCGGCCGGACCGCTGATGCCTACGCTGCTCGTCGCGCTCCTATTGGCGGCTGTTCTCAGCCTCCTCTGCACTGCAATCCAAACCCGCGTCGCGAAGTTTCTCCACCGGCGGCCGGCGCGCGTCTGGGGTTTGCCGGTCGTCCTCACGGCGGTGTTTAGCGCCGCCGCGCTTTTCGTGCACGCCTGGACGCTGCCGTTAACGGTGGCGGTCCTGGCCTATACCGCCGCTCCGGTGCTCTGTGCCTGGACGGTGCGGGAACAGCCCCGGGACCGGCCCGCGCTTGCCGATTTCGCCGCGATCCTCCTGCTCTGGCTGCCGCTGGAATTCTCCGCCGGCGCACGGATGGTGCCCCGTGCGGCCCAAGGATATTTGCATACCGTGGCGTATGCAATCGCGATTCTGCTCGCCCTGCTTCTGTTCGCCGCCTTCCGGAGCTTTCCCGGATTAAAGTACAACCTGCCGCGCGAGCGCCGGGATTACTGGCTGCCCCTCATCGGTTTTGCGGCCGCCGCACCGATCCTCATTATTCTGGGGTTCTGGATCGGCTTTATTCCCGCCCCGCATGGGCCGCTGCAACGGCCGGCTGCGATGGCCGAAGCCGTACCGGTGATTTTCTTCGGCACCGCTCTGCCCGAAGAAATCCTGTTCCGTTCGCTGATTCAGAACCTATTGATGCGCCGCTTTGGCGCAAGCTGGCGCACTCTGCTCGCGGCCAGCGTGATCTTCGGCTGCGCGCACCTGGACAACGGCCCGCAGCCGCTGCCGAATTGGCGGTATGCGATTGTTGCAACGGTGGCGGGAGTTGCCTATGGCGCGGTGTTTCAACGCGCTTCCACAGTCCTCTCTTCCGCGGCGCTGCACGCCATGGTGGATTGGACAAAACATTATTTCTTCTAGCAGATGCTAAAACGGAGGAACGCAGATCCCCGCCCGCCTCCGCGTTCCTCGCCCTTCATCGGTGGCTAATCTTTTTGCGCACCTGTTATTCCTGCCGAGCCTTACAGCCGGCGCAAGACGGCGAAATGAGGATCGAGCGTCACCTTCGAGGGAAGCTGTTTCAGGTTCATGCTGAAACTGGCCGGCTCGTTCGAAGTGCGCACCCATCGCGTAATGGTCTGGCCTCGGCCGGTCTGAATCTCGACGGGCGCCAGCACGCTGAAATCGTCGCCCACGTCCGATTGCGTCAGCGTCCCCATCAGACGAAGCGCCGGAGCCTTCCCCTTTACCGAATAGGTCAGTTTGAGAGCAGGAATCCCGGTGCCGTATACCCACTGGTCGAAGAAGGTCTCGAGCTTAGGATCATCGGAATTCGGCGGAAGGAACTGCGAAGCCAGTTCGCGAAAGTCTTCGGTGCTCAACTGGCGCCGGCTGTAACGCCGGACGACTTCCGTCAACATTGACGAAAAACGGTCGTTGCCCATCCACTGGCGCAGCATCTGCAGAATCCAGGAGCCTTTCCCGTAAGTGATGACCTGCCAGGCGCGCGGCTCCACCGAGCTTTCCAGGCGCGTCCCCAGCACGATCGGTCCCGCCGAATCCAGAGTCTGGCCCCTCTCTCCTTTCGCCAGCAAAGAGGTGCGATAACTATCCAGCAGTGTCTCGACCTCGTGCGCGCCCTTGAACTTTTCCACGTAGAGCAAGGCGGAATAGTTGGCAAGCGCCTCCATCAGCCAGTCGTCGCGATACGAGGCGCTGTAGACCAGGCCGCCCCACCACTGATGCGCCGTTTCGTGCGCTTGCAGCAATTCGTCAAAAAACAGCGCGTCGGATGCCTGCATGCGAGTCTCCGACGGGCTAACGTATGAGCGGGTCGACAGGTAAATCAGGCCGGGAAAGCCCTGGCCAAATTGCCCGGGAATGGGGGAGACGGTGAGATGCGGAATCGGCGGAGGGCCGAATTTGGATCCCATGAATTCCAGCGCCGACATCACATCGGAGGCGAGCGTTTGCAGGCGCGCCAGGGGATCGGCAGGGATCGGTGTCGGGGCCATCTCAACCGGAGGCGTGCGCCCTGCCCCGCGACGTGCGGGCGCAGGCGTGACCATCGGCACAGGAACCCCCTGTCGCGCCTGCAAAGCCGGCTCCAGCGCCCGGTTAGCGCACACATCCACTATGTACTGGCCGCGCGAGACCCGCGAATGCGCGTAATTGCCAAGGTTGAATCCGGCCAGCCCGATGGGAGCCGAAGGACGCCGCCGCGTGATGCGCCAATCGCCTTCGGTGCGGTCTTCGATAATGTCGCCGGGGGTTACCAGTTCCAGGTCGCGGGGATAGCGGAAGGTCAGATCGAAGTTGGCCGAGAGAGAGCCGAACGCCGGATACCAGTTGCCGCGCGCCGTCACGTAGAAAATGCGGTCTCCGGTTTCCACGATGACTTTGCCCGAGTGGTGAAATTCAAACTCATAGGTGCGGCCGGCGTGGAGGGGCTCCGGCGGCGTTACCACGAACAGCGCATTTTCCCGGCCGGCGTTGGCGCGCAGCGCATCCTTTTGAAGCACCTCGGCAGGCCGGCCGTCGACCGTCACTTCGCTAATCGTCATTGCGCGCGTGATCTCGAATGGCAGCGCCAGCATGCCTTCCGCCGGCGATTTCACTTTGACGCGTGTCACCGCATCCAGCGTCAGGTCCGGGTTGACCGTGGCCTGGATACGATACTCGTTCATCTCCCACTGCAAGCGCTCCGGAGCTCTTCCGCCGCGGGCCGAGCGGGAACGAAAATGCGTCCAGACATCGAAATACGCGCGGTTATCGCGCTGCACCAGCTGGCCGGCTGCGATTTGATCGGCGTTATCGGGGTCGTAGACGACGTCGAAATTGCCAAGCTTGGGGCTCTCAATAATGGCACTGAGCAGATCGGGCTTGTGCGCGGCGCGGTTCAGCAAATCCAGAGTCAGCCGCGTATCGTAACTGGCGGCGATGTTGCGCAGCGCCGGGCTCCATTTCTCATCGAGCAGCGCGCCCATTTCCGGCGCCTTCTTGTTCGTCGGATTGTTCGGAAGCTGGTTCAGCAATTCATGATAGACGTCGCCGGTGAAAAAGAAAGCGGCAGTCTGAAAGTGATCGTCCAGGTTCGGGGCTCCGATATAACCGGCAAGCGATCGCCGTTCGGCCAGGTTGGGCGGGAGCAGCAGCACTTCGCCGTCCCCGTTCTGTACGTCAGTGGTGAATACGGCGGCGATCGGTTGGCCCGCCACGGGCTTGCTGAAGATCAGGTATCCATCGCTGAGATATATGCGGATGTCTTCCTTCGTCAGTGTGAGATCTCGTACGCGGTAGCACTCATTGCGGTCGAGCCCGACTTCCCGGATCGTGCGCGCCAGGTCGTCGGCCGGCCCCGCGCGCAACGTCAACTGCGTGGCAAACAGGAGCGCGAGGAGCATACGCATCCTTCCAGTCTACTGCGCGGCGGGGAGATGAATTCCACATTGGCTCGCAGCCATCCCTGCTAAAATACACGCGGAGACGCGCTTGCGATTCGTAACGCTGCAGCGGGAGAGTTATACCGAGCCGGGGGTTTGGCGGAACGATGAGATCATCGGCTTGCGGGACGCGGGGTTTACCGGCATACTGCAGATTATCAGCGGCGGCGCCGACGCCCTGGATCGCGTCGAGAGATGGATCTACAGCCCGCCGGGGAGCGAGCGGCTCGATGCCGCTGAGGCGACCCTGCTCTCTCCGGTGCCGCGCCCGCCGAAGCTGATCTGTATTGGGTTGAACTATCGCGATCACGCGGCCGAAGGTCAAAACCCGATTCCCGAGGTGCCGACCATATTTTCGAAATTTACGACGGCCGTTACGGGCCATCGGTGCCCGATCATCCTTCCCAAGAGCTCCACCAAGCCCGATTACGAGGCGGAACTCGCCGTAGTGGTCGGTAAAGGCGGCCGTCATATTGCGGAAGCCGACTGGCGCCGGCACGTTTTCGGCTATACCATCACCAACGATGTCAGCGCGCGCGATTTCCAGTCCGTCACTTCGCAATGGATGATCGGCAAGACCTTTGATACATTCGCGCCCATTGGTCCGGCCATCGTGACCGCCGACGAGATCCAGGATCCGCACAATTTGAAGATTTCTCTCACGCTCAACGGCGAGGTGATGCAAGACTCCAGCACCAGCAACATGATTTTTGGCGTGCCGCGGCTGATTTCATATCTATCGAGTGTGTTTACGCTGGAGCCCGGCGATATCATCGCCACCGGAACCCCCGCCGGCGTGGGATTCGCACGCCGTCCGCCGCGGTGGCTGAAGCCCGGCGATGAGTGCCGCGTCCAGATCGAGCGATTGGGAGAATTGATGAATCCCGTCGTGGCGGAGACATAGCGTTACTGAGCCGCGACCCGTGGGAGCGGTCCCAGATTTCCGGAGAACCTGCAAATGCGAGAATTCACTGAAGAGAACCTCACCGAGGCCGTCGTCGAACGCTTCGGAAATACGCCCGATCCGCGTCTCAAGCTGATCATGAATAGCCTGGTGCGGCACCTGCACGCGTTCGTGCGCGATGTTGAGCCCACTTTTGACGAATGGATGTCCGCCATCAACTTCCTTACGCGCACCGGCCACATCTGCACCGACAAACGCCAGGAATTTATTCTGCTGTCGGATACGCTGGGCGTGTCGATGCTGGTGGACGCGATTAACCATCGCCATCGCGACGGCGTCACCGAGACTACTGTGCTCGGCCCGTTTTACGTGGAAGGGCCGCCGGAAATGCCGCTCGGCTCCGATGTCACCGGCGGCCTCAAAGGCGATCCGCTCTACGCCGAAGGAACCGTGTGCGGTCCCGACGGCAAACCACTCGCGAACGCGACCGTGGACGTCTGGCAGTCGGATGCGGACGGATTCTACGATGTCCAATACGCGGATCGTGAGGAGCCAGGCCTGCGAGCCAGAATCCGCACGGACTCCAACGGCAGGTTTTATTTTTGGTCGGTAATGCCGACCGCGTACCCGATACCCTACGACGGGCCGGTGGGGGACATGCTGAAGGCGACCAAGCGCCATCCCTACCGCCCGGCGCACCTGCATTTCCTGATTGCGGCCGAAGGGTACGAGACGCTGATCACGCATCTGTTCGTGGACGGCGATCAGTATCTCGATAGCGACGCCGTGTTCGGCGTCAAGAAATCGCTGATCCGCACCTACACCAAACAGGCGCCGGGGACCGCCCCGGATGGGCGGAAAATGACTGCTCCGTGGTATCGCTTGTCCAACGAATTCCGGCTAAAACTCGCCGAACCCGCCCGCGCCAGGAAAGGCGCCGCTTAGCAGTATCATAGGAATATGCGTTTCCCATCCGCGGCTGTGCTGGTTCTGGCCGGTTTCTCAGCTTGGGCGGGCGGCCTGCCGCAATTCTCGCTTACCGATACTGCCGGCGGGAAGCATACGCCGGCTGAGTGGGCCGCCAAGAAAGCCGTCGTGCTGTTTTTTTCCAGCACCGATTGTCCGCTCGCCAATGCCTATGTCCCGGAAATGAATCGCATGCGGCAGGCGTACGGCGCCCGCGGCGTTGCGTTCTACGCAGTGCAGGGCGATGCGACGATTGCCGCGCCCGAGGTCGTGAAACACGCCAAAGAATTTGCGTTCAGCTTCCCCTACTTGTTCGATCCGGAAGAGTCTCTTGCGTCGTACACCGGCGCGGTGGCGGTCCCGTCTGTCGCGGTGCTCTCGCCCCGCGGCGAGCTGTTGTATCTGGGCCGCATCGACAACCGCCAGGAGGATTTCGGCAAGCAGCGCCCCCAGGCCACCGAATTCGATCTGAAGGACGCGCTGGAAGCGGCGCTGGCCGGCAAGCCGGTGGCCCATCCCCGCACCAAAGCCTTCGGTTGCGCGATCGTGCGGAAAAGCTAACGTCCGGCTGGCTACTGGCCCGCCGCCCGCAGCTTCGTGGCTGCCGCGCAATTCTGAACCACGGCGAAATACCGCGCTACCCCGTCCGCGCCGACCTCGAATGGATTGGCTTCGCCCGCTTGCCGGTTGGCGGCGGCATGCGCCTTGAAGTAGGCATCGTCGAATTCGGAGTGGTTCGACAGCAGGGCTGTTGCTCCATAGTCGGCGGCGGCTTTCGCCACCTTCTTCGAGGAAGCGATATACCGGTCATAATACGCGGCGTTGGCGTTAAAGGGAGTCGCCGTTCCTCCGACGTACGCGATGCGCAGCGGCTTGCCGTTGTCCCGCACTTCAAATAGATACGAGAGAGTTCCCGGCGTGTGACCCGGCATCGTGACGATCTGAACCGAAGCATCACCCACCGAGACCCTCATCCCGTCGTCGCCGGTCATGTCATGCTTGGGTTTGCCGCCGGCGTGATTGGCCGATTTGTCGATGGCTTCCCAATCTTCCGCCCCGTAAATCAGGTGTACGCCCGGAATCGCGTCCTGCAGCAGCCTGGCTCCGCCATCGTGGTCCGCGTGGGCGTGCGAGAGAATGACGTATTTGACCTTGTTCTTATCCAAACCGAGCTTCTGCAAGCCTCCTAGAATTTCATCGTTGGCCGCGTAGTCGAACAGCGCCTCGATGATGATAATCCCTTGGCTGCCCACGAGCGCCCATGCGCTATGGATTTTGGTGCCCAGGAAATACAGGTTATCGGCGACCTTGGCCGGCTCGGCGAACCATACTTCCTTGGCAGGAGGCCGGCGCGGTCCTTCGCGCGCGGCCGCTCCGCCCGCCGGTGTGCTCGCGGGCGGCGGAGGAATGCAGAGGCGGAGAAAGGTTCCCGCCCACTCCGTGCCGGCGGCCATCTTGGCCGCCCCGAGGTACGCGTCAACCGGGGCCGGAGCCGCTTGGGCCGATGCCATTTCCGCGCCCCAGATCGCCAGAAGACTGCCGATTATCAGTGATTTCATCGGATGAACCCCTTTCGCGCGTTCCGCGCCGGCAAACACTGCAGGCGCTGAAATCCAGTCTCTCGCGCTCTACGTATTGTACTCGGCGGGAAGGATCCGGCCGGGTTGCCGGAGAAAGCTACCGCGCCACTCGGCCTTCCGGCTGCGCCTGTTCGCGCCCGTTGCCGTTTTTGGTCTCGCGCAGGACGTCGTTGACCACTTCGCTCGCACGGTCCGATTGCAGCTCCGCATTCATCCGCCGCAGCGCCACGCTCACAATGTCGCGGTGGTGCAGCTTACTGCCGGGGCCGCGCGCGCTCAGTTCCAGCCAGAGGCGGTGCACCAGGTCGACATCTTCCGGCCAGAGCCGCGGCGGATGCGGACCCAGGTTGAAGAACATCACGTCCTTCTGGTTTTCCAGCACGATTTCGAGCGAGAGGGAAGGCCGCGGTTCCGGAAGCTGCTCCCAATAGCGGCCCACCTGCGCGCCTTGCTCGGCAGGCGTCAGCTTGGGGGAAAGCCCCATGACGATGCGCGACGATTTTAAGCGCGCCGCCGTCTGTACGACGGCCTCGTACGGATCGCTTCCCGGCACCACCATCAACTCCACGTGCTTACCGGCTTTCTCCGCGATCGAAACCACCCGCGTGAACACGTTCGTTTCGTCATCGGAGAAAATCTGGTCGGTAGTCAGCGGGTGCTCGCCCGATCCCGCAGGGTTTACGCCGCGTACCGACAGCACCACGATGTCCTGCCGCCGCAAATCGGTTTTCTTCAGAATGCGTTCCAGGTGCTGGAGCCGGTTCGGATTGCGCACTGCAACCAGCACGTTACCCGGGCGCACGCTCACGGTTTCGGCGCTCAAGTCCGGCCGCGCATCCACGCGGAATTTTTCAAGTTCCTGCGTGTGCCCCTTCCGCCGCCGGTGGTTGTACCACTCGGACAATTCGAAAACGATGAAGAAGGCGATCGTGAAACTGAGGCCGCTGATGGTGGCAACCTTCTTGGTCAGCACGTTAATCGTAGCCATGCCGAACAGCGCCAGCGTGATCAGCGCCAGGCCCACCGGAATCTCCACGCCGCGAATGTGGAAATTCATCGGCACTTTCCATTCCCGGTTCGCCGGTTGCTTGTAGCGCAAAACCAGAACCGAAAGCGCCTTCATCGCGAAGCTCCACACGACCCCGAACGCATACGCCTCGCCCAGCACGTAAATATCGCCGCGGCTGATCGCAATCGTTGCCAGTTGCAGGATCACGACCGTGTTGATCAGCCGGGACGTCGTGCCGAACTTGGTGTGCGGATGACGAAACCAGTCGGGCAGCACGCCGTCTTCGGCCACCCGGTTGAGAACGCCGTTAGAGCCGATAATCGCCGTATTTACCGCGCCGGCGAGGATCAGCGTACCTACCAGCACCACAAAGGCATGGAATAGCAGCTTGAGCGAGGTCGGCCCGATCAGGTACATGGAAATCCCGCCGATCAGGTTGTCTAAAACGTCCTTGCGCGCCGCATCCGGGATGATCATCACCGCGAAAAACGAGACCAGGGAGGTGAACAGCATGCTATAGAGAAAGATCACCATCCCGGCGCGCTCGAGATTCTTCAGCTTCGGATGGGCCACCTCGCGATATACCTGCGCCATGGTCTCAAATCCGCTCATGGCGAGCAGCGAATGGCCGAGCCCGATCATGATCGCGACCACCGTAATAGAGGGTCCGATCGTCCCCTTCAGCCAGCCCAGCGCATCATCGCTGAAATGCAGGTTGGCGGGTATTGGCAGCGGTACCGGGTTGTAGCCGTTCCGGAAAATCGTGGCGAGGCACCAGGCAATCAGGATCACCACCATCACGGTCGTGATCTGCATGATGCGCAGCGCTTTTTCGCTGGATTCGTGCATGCCGATGATGTTCTTGCGCCAGAAATACAACGTCACGGCCGCCGCGAACAGCGCCGCGAAATACTGTGTGTTCACGTGCATTCCGGCGATATGCAGCTTGTCGCCGGTTTCGTTGATTAACCCGCCCAGGTAGAGGCCCGCGCTGACACCGCTGATCGGCCCGGTCAGCACGTAATCGAACATCAACGCGGAGACCGAAAACTTCGCCAGCGTGCCGCCCATCGCCTCATGGACCACGCGATACACGCCGCCGCGCACGAACATCGAGCAGCTTTCGATGTAAATCGCGCGCACCGAATAGGAGAACAGCATGATCGCCAGGATGAACCACGGAGCTGCTTTTCCAATTGCGGTTTCCGCGATGCCGCCCACATAGTATGCGGACGAAGCAAGGTCGCTCAGAACGATCGCGGCGGCCCGCCAGAAGGAGATAAACGACAACATCACGGTCGTCGCGACCACAACTTTCACAGCCGGCGACCGCTGCGGCTCTGTGCTCACTGGTGTGTCTCCCCGATCACGCTCTGGTGACTTTCAAATAAGCCTGCGAGGTTAGCTGACGGGCTAGAGCTTGAAAGTACTCCGTCCTGTACGGACTGCGCCCCCACAACCGGGTCCCCCGCCTTCGAGTGAAGTTCGGCAAGCCCATATTAGCATAGGAGTAACGCCGGCGATCAGATCGCCCGCATCGCATACATGTCATCCGAAGCCCTGGCAAGACGCATCATTCGTACCCTTCGTGCCCATGGACGCCAGGCCTACCTGGCAGGCGGTTGTGTGCGCGATTTCCTGCTCGGGTGCCCCGCCAAAGACTTCGATGTCGCCACCGACGCGCCCCCCGATGACATTTTGAAGCTGTTTCCCGGCTCGGGCCGTGTGGGTGCGCACTTCGGGGTGGTACTCGTGCGGCACGACCACTTACAAGTTGAGGTAGCCACTTTCCGCAGCGAGCGCGACTACGCCGACGGCCGCCGCCCGACCAGCGTACATTTTGAGACGAGTCCGCGCGAGGACGCCGTCCGCCGGGACTTCACCATCAACGGAATGATGATGGATCCGGAGACGGGGACGGTTCTGGATTTCGTGGGCGGCCGCGCCGATCTCGACCATCGCATCGTGCGCGCCATCGGCGATCCCGAAATCCGCTTTCGCGAAGACCATTTGCGCTTGTTGCGCGCCATCCGCTTCGCCGCCCGCCTCGATTTCCAAATCGAACCGGCCACCTTCGATGCCATTCGCCGCCACCACGCGCTCATCCATTCCGTCTCTGCCGAGCGTGTGCGCGACGAAGTGGTTCGCATCCTGACCGAAGGCGGCGCGCGCCGCGGTTTCGAGTTGCTGGCCGCGTCGGGCCTGCTGGTTGATCTCTTGCCCGAGGTGGCCGCGATGAAAGGCGTGGCGCAGCCCCCCGAGTTTCATCCCGAAGGCGATGTCTGGGTCCACACGCTGCTGCTGCTCGAGAAGCTCCATCATCCCTCGCCCGCCCTGGCGCTCGGCGCCCTGTTGCACGACGTCGGCAAGCCGCCCACGTTCCGCATCGCCGAGCGTATCCGTTTCGATGGCCATGTGGAAGCCGGAGTCGAACTGGCCCGCGGCATTCTCGAACGCCTGCGCCTTTCCCGCAGCGATGCCGAGCAGGTCGAAGCTCTCATCGCCAACCACATGCGGTTCAAAGACGCGCCTCGCATGAAACAGAGCACCCTCAAGCGTTTCCTGCGCCTCCCGAAATTCGAAGAGCACCTGGAACTGCACCGCCTCGATTGTCTCGCCGCTCACGGCCGGCTCGACAATTACGATTTGGTTCGCCGCAAGCTTGCCGAGCTCCCGCTCGAACAGCTCAAACCCAAGCCTCTCCTTACCGGCGCCGACCTGATCGCCGAAGGCTACACCCCCGGCCCTGTTTTTTCCGAAATACTCCGCGCAGTCGAAGATGCCCAGCTCGAAAGCCGCATTCACACGCGCGACGCAGCCCTGGAACTGGTGAAACGCAATTTCCCCCGCGTCGCATAAAAGAACGCGCGCCGCGCCACGGCCTTACTTCTAACTCTTACCGTTTCCTTTTTGCCTTTTGACTTTTTCCCCCGCCATGACCTCCCGCGCCGTCTCAAACACGTCCCGCAGCATCCGTTCCGTCAGCTTCCCGGTCGACGTATTCTGCTGGCTCGGGTGATAGGAGCTGAGCAGGGCTGGCTGACCCTCGGCGGTCCGGAACAGCCGGTTATGCCCGAAGGAAAATGCCGCGCGGCTGGCAATCACGCCGCGATCTTTAAGCATGGAAAGATACTGATCGAAGGCAATTTTGCCGAGGGCGACCACCACTCTCACGTTTCTCAATAACCCCATTTCTGTCTCGAGGTAGGGCCGGCAGTTTCGCAGTTCTTCAATGGTCGGCTTGTTATCCGGCGGGGCGCAGCGCGCCGATGCAGTGATGTATACGTCCCGCAACGTCAACCCGTCGTCCCGCGAGACGCTCGACGGCTTCGAGGCGAATCCGGTCTGGTACAGCGCCCGATATAGCCAATCGCCCGAACGGTCACCCGTGAACATGCGCCCCGTGCGGTTGGCGCCATGGGCGGCGGGTGCCAGCCCCAGAACCAGAACGCGGGCGTTCGGATCCCCGAACGCCGGCACCGGCTTTCCCCAGTATTCCCAATCCCGGTAAGCGCGGCGTTTAATGGCCGCGATTTGCGCGCAATGTTCGCGCAATCGCGGACAAAGTCCACAATTCCGGATTTCCCCCTGTAAGCGAACTAATTCCTGCGACATGGACCTTATTTATCGTAATAGTACCCGGTGCAGGTATGAACGAAAAGCCCATTTATGCCGATGAAAAATACGAGAATTTCTGGAGTAAAGGTGGAACTCTGCATGGTAAAATTAATCCAGTTTGGCGGCTCCGGCCAAACCAGGAGTCAGGGCTCTGGCAAACCTCCTCAGTCTTCCACTTCCCCGCGCATCTACCAGGCACATGAAAAAACCTTTTCTTTCCCCGATTGTCCGAACCTTCGCATGGGTTCTTGCATTGTGTTTGTTTTCCGCATCTTTGAATGCGACCGTCACCAAGAAGAGGCGCCGGTCGGCCGTCCACCGGGTCGTGGCCGGCCCCTCCGTTTCGCCGCTGGGTTTGATTCGCGGCGGGCCGTGGACAGAACCGACCTACGCGGACTCGACGAACGGGGACAATATCGACGGTGAAGATCTCGACGTGCGGCGCGCCGCCGTGGAAGCGCTCGGCCCCTACAACGGGTCGGTCGTCGTGGTCGATCCTGCCACCGGCCGCATCTTGACCATGGTGAACCAGAAGATCGCGCTGGGCTCGGGTTTTCAGCCCTGCTCGACCATTAAAGTTTCGGTAGCGCTGTCGGCTTTGAGCGAAAAGATCATCGAACCGCAGACCAAGCTGAAGCTCAATGGCATGCGCATGGATCTGACGTATGCGCTGGCGCATTCCAACAACTACTTCTTCGCCAATCTCGGTCAGAAGCTGGGTTTCGAGAAGGTCAGCTACTACGCGCACCAGTTCGGGTACGGAGAGCGAGCGGGCTTAAACATTGCGGGCGAAAGCGCGGGACATTATCCGTCAGCGCCGCCGCGCAACGGGGGCGTAGGCATGCTCACGAGCTTCGGTGAGGAGATTTCGCAAACGCCGCTGCAGTTCGCCGCGCTGATGAGTGCGGTCGCGAACGGCGGCACCCTGTATTACCTGCAATATCCGAAAAGTCAGGATGAAGTCGCCACTTTTGTCCCCCGGGTCAAGCGGCAACTGGATATCGAAAGTCTGATTTCCGGGATCACGCCGGGCCTGCGCGGAGCGGTGGAATTCGGCACGGCGCATCGCGCCCGCCAGGACGAGCTGATTGCCGGCAAGACCGGCACTTGTAGCGAAGACCGCACCCATCTGGGTTGGTTCGGTTCTTATAACGACGTCGGCGGCCGGAAGCTGGTGGTCGTGGTCTTGTTGACCGGCGGCCGCCCCGCGATCGGCGCCCTGGCGGCCGGGATTGCCGGGGATCTCTACAGGCAACTCGGGCAAGCCAACTATTTTGCTCGGACGCCGCAGTTCACTCCAGCGACACTGTTACCGAATCCATTGCTACGATAAAGGCTCACGAGCCGGCTGCGCGCGTGATCTCGCCCAGGCAGAGAAACACCTCGCGATAAAACTCCGGATGCGATCTCCAGGTCTGCGCCGTAATCAGCTTGCCATCGCGCACGGCGGGTTTGGAGACGAAGGTACCGCCGCTGCGCTCGACTTCAATCTGAACATGGGGATGGCCGGTCAGCGTCCGCCCGGTGGTAATACCCGCCGCGGTCAGCAGCTGAATGCCGTGTCCTATAGCGCAGATACACTTGTTCTGACGCGCGAATTCCTGGACCAGAGAAAGCACGCTCGCATCATTGCGCAGATATTCCGGCGCGCGTCCGCCGACAATGACCACGGCCGCGAATTCCTTGGCCGCCACCGCGGTAATCGCCACATCGGCATCCATCATGTGCCCTGGTCGCTCGATATAGGTGGACCACCCTGGCTCGCGATCATGGATAAGCAAGTGCAGCTGGCGGCGCGCGGGCGCGGCCACGACGGGTTCCCAGCGCTCTTCCAGAAGACGCTGATACGCATACAGGGCCTCATAGCTGTCTCCGCCGTCCCCAGTCAGAATCAGGATCTTCCGGCTCATGCGCTTCCTTGCTTCCCGACAGCATACCACCGGGCTTTGCCGCGCGCTCTGCCACAATAGCGGCAATGCCTGCAGCCGTCGACGTGCTGGTGGTAGGGGGCGGAGCCGCCGGCCTGATGTGTGCGATCGAAGCCGGCAAGCGCGGCCGTCGCGTGGTGGTCCTGGAGCATAATCCGCAGATCGGCCGCAAAATCCTGATCTCCGGCGGCGGCCGCTGTAACTTCACCAACCTTTACACCCGGCCGGAGAACTATATTTCCGCCAACCCGCACTTCGCGAAATCGGCTCTGGCACGATACCACCCTCAGGACTTTCTCGATCTCGTTCGCCAACATCGCATCCCCTATCACGAAAAGACGCTGGGGCAGTTGTTCTGCGATCAATCCGCCCGCGATATTACCGGGATGCTGGAAACGGAATGCGCGGCCGCCGGTGTGCGGATCGAAACCGGCTGCGCGGTCCGGCAAGTGGAACGAGCCAATCCTTTCCGCCTGGTCACCACTCTGGGAGGCTTTGAGACGGAATCGCTCGTTGTGGCAACAGGGGGCCTGTCGGTTCCGAAGGTGGGAGCGACTTCATTCGGTTATGATCTAGCCCGCCAGTTTGGTCTCGCGGTTCGGCCGTGCCGCCCGGCATTGGTCCCGCTCACATTGCCACCGGAAGCGCTTCAGCAATTCGGCGAACTGGCTGGAGTGTCGCTTCCAGTGGAAATACGGGCCGGCGGTGTAACGTTTGCGGAAAAAATGCTGTTCACGCACCGCGGTCTGAGTGGTCCGGCCATCCTGCAGGCCTCGTCCTATTGGGAGCCGGGCACGGAATTGGAAATCGATCTGGTGCCCGACATCGATGTAGCCGCACGCCTGCAAGAGCGCCGTGCGGATCTGCGCGCGGTTCTGAGCTCGTTATTTCCGCAACGCTTCGCAGCGCGCTGGCCCCTTCCCCATACCGGCGGCCCGCTGGGAGACCGCGCCATCCAGACCATCGCGGACGGCCTGCACCACTGGCGCGTCCGGCCGGCCGGGACCGAGGGCTTCGCCAAAGCCGAAGTGACGGCGGGTGGCGTCGATACCGCGGAATTGTCCTCCCAGACTTTCGAGGCGAAGAAGGTCCCTGGGCTCTTCTTGATCGGGGAGGTGCTGGACGTTACCGGCCAATTGGGCGGCTTTAATTTCCAGTGGGCTTGGGCGTCGGGCTTTGCGGCGGGGCAGGTGGTGTAGCGGGCTCGGCCGGCGGGGCAATCAAGGTGTGCCGCAGCGGGCCGGGGCCGCACAGCTCAGCCTGCTTGCGGACCGCCTCGCGCTGGATAGCGGCGGCGGCGCGCTGTTTCTCCAGCGCCGCTCGCATGCCTTCATTTTGCTGGGCCCACGCGTTCCAGGCGATCCACACGAGGAGGTATCGCATCGATCGGTAGATCGGCGGGCATCGGTGGGGCCTGTAGGGCGGAGGCGCAAAGAAGGATCAGAGCGATCCACACCAAATCAGCCAAAAGTAAGTGGACCATCTGCATCCAGATGGGCGCCAGCAGCACCAGGTTGAGCGCTCCCGCCCCAACCTGCAAGACAACCAGGCTCACCAGACTCCAGCGACGGTATAACCCCGCGTAGAAAACCAGCCACGATCCCGTGACCACGGCCAGCATCGGATGGAGCAGCCGCAGACGCAACAGAACATTGGCGCCGGGGTTGAAATCCTGGCGCAGACCTTCCGCCAGGGAGCGTACTGGATATAACGTATCGCCCAGCGCAGCCAAGGCTCCGCTGATGCCGAGCAGCACGAAAAGCAGGATTCCCGGCAGAGCCAGCCAGGCGGCGCGACCCCGCAGCCGAGCTCGTGTGCCTCCGTCGGCCCACCATGCCGTCAGGGTCAGGCAGGCGAGCAGCGTCAGCGTATTGACCAGGTGGATGGCGTCCCAGTAGGCATGTCCAAGCGAGGGATCCTGGGCGACGTGCTGCAGCAAAACCAAGGCCGCCCCGATCAAGGCTTCCGTCGCGAGGAAGACAGCCGACAATGCCGCGCCCAGACGCGCCGGATGAGACTTCGGGAAACTTCGATAGGCCCACACCAGCAGGACCGCAACCGCCAGCACATCGAGCCCGCTCATCAACCGATGAGTCAACTCGATCATGGTATTGACGGCGGCTGAGTGCGGTACCGCTACGCCATTGCACAACGGCCAGTGGTTACCGCAGCCGGCGCCGGACCCGGTGGCGCGGACATACGCACCCCAGAGGATCACGAGCAGGTTGTAGCCGAGAACCGCCGCGGCGAAGCGGGCGAATCGTTGAGACATGGGATGACAATTCCATTGTAGTGTGGGCGCGTGTCACTATAGGAGCAATGCGCAGTCTGGTGGTGCTGGCGGTGGTGGCGCGCGTCCTGGCGGTGGAACCCACGCCGGAGATTCGCCGCGCCGTCACGCGCGCCCTTCCCATCCTGCAGCGCTCGGCCGCCCGGTTTGTGGCCCAGCGTGCCTGTGTTTCCTGCCATCACAACATCCTGCCGATCTTGGTATTGCACAGGGCGCGCGATCGCGGCATCGCGGTGGACGAAGCGGTACTGGACGCAGTCGAAGACAAAACGTTCCGCGCCCTTCGCGGCCCGGGCGCGTTGGATGAAGCGATTCGGGCGGCGACCCTCAATGATCCGACGCCCAACGACAGTTTCCTGCTCATGGCGGCACACAGCGCCGGTATCGACGCGGGGTTGGTCCCGGCGATGTATGCGCTCCGTCTGCTGGGCTGGCAGCGTGAGGGGCATTGGGTCACATCGGATTTCCGGCCGCCCCATTCGAGTAGTTTTTTTACCGCGACCGCAACGGCGGTGCGCGCCATCGGCCTGTATTTGCCCGAGGAATTGCGCGCGGCACGCGAAACCAGCCTGCGGCAGGCGCGGCAATGGCTGGTCGCGACGCGCCCGGTTTCGGCTGAGGACGCGTCATTCCGCCTTCTCGGGCTGGTGTGGGCGGGCGCGCCCGCTGCCGAGATCGAGATCGCCCGCAAGGACCTGCTGGCCGCGCAGCTGCCGAACGGCGGGTGGGCGGAGCTTCCCCGGTATCCGGCGGATGCGTACTCAACGGGTGAGGCGCTGTTTGCATTGCAGGAATCGGGCCTGACGCGATCCGCACGCTCCGTCCAGCGGGGATTCCGGTACTTGATTGCCTCGCAGGCCGCGGATGGAAGCTGGCGTGTGGGTACGCGCATGCTCTCGCCGGCGCAGGTCAGTCCCCCATATTTCTCGACCGGTTTTCCATACGGCAAGGACGAGTACATTTCGTACGCCGCCGGCTGCTGGGCGGTGATGGCGTTGCTCGATACGCTGCCGGAGATGGCGCCCGCCGGGCGGGTAATCGCACACGAGACCGAGCCCTGGATTCGTACGGCGCTATTCGCCCCGGCGGAACAATTGTCTGCGATGCTCGATGCGGGCCTGGATCCGAACCGGCAAACCCGGAACGGCACCACGCTGCTGATGATGTCAGCGCCCGACGCGGAAAAGGTTCGGCTGCTGGTAAAGCACGGCGCGGACGTAAAGGTCCGGACAAGAACGGGCGAAGATGCGCTCACCATCGCCGCCGCCTACCGCGGCACGGCGGCTGCGATCGTATCTCTTTTGAACGCAGGCGCCGAAGCGCAGCCGCCCTCCGGTCTGCGGGTGCGCCACTCGCCCCTCTTGTTCGCGTCGATGACCGGTGATCTCGAGAACGTGGAGCTGCTGCTGAGCAGGGGCGCAGTTGCAGATTCAGCGGCGCTCTCCTCGGCCGTTACATTCGGGTACGCCGATGTGGTGAAGGCGCTCTTAAACGCGGGAGCTTTGGCCGGCGGAACCGAAGCGACGGGCATCAACTTGCTTCACTGGGCTGTCATTGCGGATCGGCCGAACATGATTCCGATTCTGGTTGGGGCCGGCGTGCCCCTCAACGCCACCGACGAGAACGGGTATACGCCCCTCATGTATGCGGCCACAGTCGATTTCGGCCACGCGCAAGCGGTTAAAGAACTGCTCAAAGCCGGCGCTGACGCGAGCATTCGGAACCAGGAGGGCCGCACGCCGCGCGAGCAGGCGCGCCGCTACCACCATCCGGCGCTGGCGGCCGCGCTGCGCTAGCGCCGCTAGAGAGTGCCGCCGGGCTAAAGTCTGTTACATTGAGAACTTCCCGCATGCGTAACGTCGTCATTATTGGATCCGGCTGCGCCGGAAATACGGCTGCGATCTACGCCGCTCGCGCCAATCTCAAGCCTCTGGTGGTGGCCGGCCACGAAGCCGGCGGGCAGCTCTCGCTCACCACTCTGGTGGAAAACTTCCCGGGGTTTCCCGATGGCATCAACGGCCCCGACCTGGTGGAGAACATCAAAAAACAGGCGCAGAATTTCGGCGCCGAGTACCTTCATGGATCGGTGGTCGATGCCGACCTCTCGAAGCGGCCGTTTCGCCTGGACGTGGACGGGGTATGGATCGAGACGCGCACGGTGATTGTGGCCTCAGGCGCTTCGGCGCGCTGGCTGGGCCTCGAATCGGAGCAGAAACTGATTGGGCATGGCGTCAGTTCCTGCGCGACCTGCGACGGCTTTTTTTACAAGAACCGCAAGATCCTGGTGGTGGGCGGCGGCGATTCGGCCATGGAGGAAGCCAATTTTCTGACGCGCTTTGGTGATTCCGTCACCCTGGTGCACCGGCGGGAGGAGTTTCGGGCTTCGAAAATTATGCTGGATCGCGCGCGCAGGAACCCGAAAATTAAATTTGTCCCGAACACGGTGGTAGAAGAGATTTTCGATGTCAGCAAACACCTCGTAACGGCGGCGCGTTTACGGAATGTGAAGACCGGCCAAACGTGGGACGAGCCGGTGGACGGGTTTTTCGTCGCCATCGGACACATTCCGAATACCGCGGTATTTCGCGGTCAGCTCGAAACCGATCCCGACGGCTACATTCTTTCGCACGGCGGCGCGCGAACCAATATTCCCGGCGTGTTTCACGCAGGGGACGTGCAGGACCGCGTGTACCGGCAGGCTGTAACCGCCGCGGGCGCCGGATGCATGGCCGCGATCGAAGTAGAACGTTTTCTGGAAGCCGAAGGACACTAGCGATGATTGAACGCATCACTCCTCCCGGGGCGCCTGCGCCGCGAGGCCCGTATTCTCCGGCGGTGCGCGCCGGCGATTTTATTTTTGTATCGGGGCAAGTGCCCGCCGAACCGGGCGAGGTGGGGCATGAGACGCGCCAGGCGCTCAACGGCGTCAAACGCATTCTCGAAGGCTGCGGCGCGAGCCTTACGGACGTCGTGAAATGCCAGGTGTTCCTGGCGGATGGCAAAGATTTCGCAGCCATGAACGCGGTCTATGCGGAGTTCTTTGGGGACGCAAAGCCGGCCCGCAGCACGATCGTGACGGGTTTCGCACTCCCCAATATCAAAGTGGAAATCGAAGCGATTGCCTACAAGCCGCGCTAGCCGTGCTTAGGCTGCGGGCGTCGATGGCCGCCGCCTGGCTCAGCCATACATGCCAGATGCGCGCAGTGGTGCTGAGTTGTCTGGCGGCGGTCACGGCGGCTCGCGCCACCGATCTCGATACTGCGCAAGTCCTCAAGAAGGTCCGCAATCAGATGGCAGAGACGCTGGCCCGCCTGCCCGACTATACCTGCCGCGAAAACCATGCTCGTTCCGTTCAGCGGGCAGGATCGAATCATTATGAAAACCGCGACCTCCTGCGCGTCGACGTCGCTTTTCTCAACGGCCGGGAACTCTATGCCTGGCCCGGATCGCGATTCGGACAGGAGAGCCTCCTGGAAATGGCGCGAGGCGGCTCAATTGGCACCGGCAACTTCGGGCTTTTGGGCAAGGCGGTGTATCGGGACCAGCCATTACCTGCTGCCGAAGAGCTCGGAGACAATCGTGATGGCCTCGATGGCGCAATTAGTGAATACCCCAGGCAGGTATGCGGCGACGGGTGCCGGGCGAATCGCGGTAAGCGGACCAAAGCTGCGGATTGCGGCGGGGCTTTAGATGACCTGGTTGAATGTGCCGTAGCACCGGTCAGGCCGCGCCGACGCCCGGCGCGAAGGTGAGTTCCAGCGTCTGCCCCGCCTCCGTCGCAAACCATTGCTGAAACAGGGCGCTGCGCAGAGCGCGCACGCCTCGAATCTGTTCCTGGCTCAGCGCGCGCGGGGCGTGCTGATTGAATTCTTCAGGGCTCCAGAGCGCGCCTGCGCCGCGTTCGGAATCGAACAAGCCGACCATGCGCTCGACCTCGATGGCCTCGCCGGGAAGAGCGCCGCGTTTGCCTTTGCCGGTGGTGTCTTCGATGTCCCAGCCGGCGGCGATCAACCCGAAAAATCCCTGCCGGTACCCGAGGCTGGTTTCGATCGCGTAGTGCGTCAGATCATGGAGCGCGAAGTGCGCTGCGTGCTTGGTCTGCTTCTGCCACGTTACCGATCCATCGTGACGGGTGCAACGCAGCACACCGGCTCCATCGGGTTGTTTGACGATCTCGATCTTCAACATCTGCGCCGGCTGGGGAAACCTGAACCAGTTTCGCACACCGCCGGCCCCCCAGCCGACTCACTTCGATTGCGGCTGCTTCTTCTTCCCGAAGAGTCCCTGCAGTTGCTGTAACGGATTGGGCGAAGCAGACGGGGTTGGCGATGCCGCGGGGTTTTGCGATTGGGCGCCATTTGCGCCTTGGCCGTTGAAAAACTTGCCCAAGATGCTGGAGGCCGCGGCCGTGGGATTATTGAAATCCGGCATGAGGCCCTTCAGCTTCATTTGCGCCAGCTGCTGTATGTCGGGAGCGAACTTAGGATGGTCGAACGTTCCGGTCACTGTCGCCGGGATGACTAATTCGCCTTGAGAGTTATCGAGGGCGGTTTTGGCGTAACCGCCGATACTGGTTCCACCCGCCTGTTGGCTCAGTTCTTTGGAAAGAACCGCGGTGACTCGCAGGTTCAGGGCCTGATCGACGAGATTCGCGGTGCCGGCGATTCCCACATTGCCGATATCCAGCAACGCCTGCATATTGTTCGTCTGGGCAATCCCATTCTTGACCGCGATGTTGCCGGTCAGCTTATTGATGGTAGTTCCGCCTTGATTGGATTCATGGAGTCCGAGGGCGCCGGCGATGCTCGTGAGCTCGTGGCTGATGTCGGCTCCGCTGTAATGCACGTCGTGGAAATTGAGCGCCGCGGTGCCATTCAGAGAACGCGCCAGATCGGCGGACGAGACGGATCGCACCGGGCCGCTCGCATGAAGATCAAGGTTGAGCGTTCCAGCGCCGCTGACCTTATCCATAGAGCTAACGCCATAAGCCTTGGCCATGGCGAGCAAGCCTGGCAATTGTGCGTCTGGAGCCCGCAGTGTAGCGTCAACTGTAGGGCTCTTCGAAAGATACTGCCGCAGTGCGAACTGCACGTTCATCATGGTTCCGCCGGAAGTCACGTTGAAGGGGTTCGAATGGATCTCGGTCGGCGAAAGCGACAACGCAACCGAATTGATCTGGACCGGCTGGGGGAAATCCTTCCCGCTGACTGCGATGTTGTGAGCCCCGATGTTGCCGTTCAGTGACGGGTTATCCACCGCGCCGCGGGCTTGCACGTTCAGATCCACGGTTCCGGTAACGTCTGCTCCCGGGGTGAGGGCGACGCCGGCCGTGGCCGCGAGTTTCGCGGCTTCCGCGACAGAGACGCCGTTGGCCTTCGCGGAAAGATCAATTTGCGCCGGCGTGGACTTCGAATTCACGGTTCCATTGATCGCGATGGGAGTTGTTCCGAGCTTGATGTTGGCGCTGTGAATCGTGAGCAGATCGGCGGGAACATCGTCCGCTGCGTTGTACTGAAGAGAGATCGGGTAGCCGAGATCGTGGCCGTTCATCCGTACGTTGTCGATGTTCAGCCCCCCCTCCGCCGCGAGCTTTCCACCATCGCTACTGATCTTGGTTTGTCCCGAGATGCTGCCGTCCAGCTTTTCGAGCGCCGGCGATTTCAGAAACTGGCGCGCATCGGAAATCTGGACCCGTTGCAGATTGAGCGTGCCGTGAAAGGGTGTAGCGGCCGGCTGATCCTGACGGACCGGCCCGCCCTTGCCCGCCAGCGAAATCAGCTGGTTGTTGGGGCCGGGCAAATGCGCCGCGGCATCAATCGTGAACGGCTGATTCGGAGCGAAGTCCCGCAGCGTGACGTCGATGTGGTCGTACACCGAGCGCGGTTGCTTTGCCTGTTCATCGGTGGCCGCGACCTGACCGTCCTGAATCACCAATTTGCTCAGCGAGAATTGCTCCTGGCTGGAAGATTTTGGCTGCTCGGGCGGGGCAGGATTAGACGGTTCGGCCGCAGGAGCGTTCGAAGAACTTTTTCCTAGCGACGCGAAATTCCAGGTTCCTCGTGAATTCTTGATGAGCTCGACGGCCGGCCGCTGTAAGTAGAGCGAATCGATTTCCACCGATTTGTGTAAGAGAGGAAGCAGCTTCACCGCGACGTCCAACTCCTGGGTTTGGACGAAGGGCCGTGTCGTGTTGAACTTCGGGTCGTCGGCAATCGACACGTTGTACACCTCGAATCGCGGGGGGAAGAGGTTCAAGTGCATCTGGCCGAGCGAGACATTCCGCCCTAACTGATTCGCGAGTTCAGATTGAATCTGGGCGTGATAGCGATTGATATCGAACGTCGAAGCGAAGATGCCAATGGCGACGACGATGACAATAATTATGATTCCGATTACGATGCCCACTTTGCGCATAGAAGGATCTCCTGCTCACCGTGCCCGCCGTGCACATTCCGGCATCCGTCGGTTGTTGGCCGGGTTGGAGAGCTATGCACATATTTGTGCAGTATCGGCACCAATGTAAGGGAGCTAACTCAACCGCGTATGCAAAAAGTGAACCGCGGCGGTCTAGGAGCTAGCCCAGACCAGGCACGCCGCCTAGCGACTTGGCGAGCCGCACCGCCCGCAGGATCGCTTGTACCATGGCTTCGGCCGCGCCGACGCCCAGCGAATTAATATCCGCGCGCCGGTCGCCATGAGAGAGCGCGAACACGGTGTCGCCGTCATTGGTGGTATTGACAGGATAGATGGCCCTCGCCATCCCGAGACTCGCGAATTGCGCCAGTTTGGTGGCTTCGACTTTGCCGAGGCGGGCATTCGTCGCCACAACGGCCAGCGTCGTATTGGCGCGGACCAGCGGCGGGGGAGGCGCCTGCTTCACGACTTCGTTGCCATCGGCGAACTCGCGGCTGTCCGGCGCCTTGCGCGCTCCGGCGACGATCTTACCGGTGGACGGGTCGCGCACATCGCCGAACGCATTGACCACAACGAGGGCGGCCACGAGCACCCCGCCGGGCATGATCACGGTGAAAGAGCCGACGCCGCTCTTCATCGCGTTCTTCATGCCGAGCGCTTTTCCGACGGTAGCGCCGGTGCCAACGCCCACGCAGCCTTCCGCCACGGCATCGGTGGTGGCCGCGGCGCCCGCGGCTTCGCCCATTGCTACCGTGGGGCGAATTTTCGGATTCCCCATGCCGAGATCGAAGATGACGGCCGCCGGCACGATAGGCACCTTGCCGGCCGGGGTGCTGACGCCGGCGCCGCGGTTTTCCAGATAGCGGCGAACGCCCGACGCGGCCTCGAGCCCGAACACACTGCGACCCGTCAACAGAATGCCGTGAAGGGTGGGATCCACGTGCAGCGGATCCAGCGTGGGCGTTTCCTGGGTGCCGCTCGCTGCTCCCCGAATGTCAACGCCGCCCACCGCGCCGGCTTCGCAGAGAATGGCCGTGCATCCCGTGATCGCCTGGTAGTCGGAAATGTGGCCGACGCGAATCCCCGGAATGTCAGTAAGTCCTTTCATCGCGCCAGTTATAGTTGTATGGTAGCATCGGATTCGAGGACCCAACCGGATTGCTCGATCTGCTGAAAGGGCCTGTCATCGCGGTCCAGGATTTCTTCTCGCTCACGGGCCGCGCCGTAGCCAACATTTTCCGTACACCGCATTACAGCGACGACATCGCTCTGCAGATGGATAACATCGGTGTGGGCAGCCTGTTCATCGTGGTACTCACCGGCTTGTTCAGCGGCGCAGTCATGGCGCTGCAGATGTCGCGCGTGCTTTCGCAATACGGTCAGCTCAGCAAGACCGGCACGGCGGTGGCGATCACGCTGGTGCGCGAACTCGGCCCCGACCTGACGGCGCTCATGGTGGCGGGGCGGAACGCTTCCGGCATGGCCAGCGA
>DATGII010000201.1:0-17780 GCA_035295805.1 Bryobacteraceae bacterium
CATCGAAGCCCGCGTGCCGGCCTGGCGCCCGGATTATCGATTGCCCGGGTTCCTTTACGCTCATCTGGACGTCTACCCGATTCAAGCCAGTCCTTACCTGTTTCCGTTCGAGACCTCTCCGGAAGCGGAGTCATTCGCTTCCATGCTGGCTCGCGGCCCCTTGGCAGCCTCACCGCGCTTCCTGATTTACGGCTGGGAACCCCAAGTGAACTTCTGGCGCGATTGGTTTGCGCGCCGGCGGGAATTTGCCGGCTGGCGCCAACGCCGGCTGGGTCCGTTCGCGGACGTGGACGTCATTGAGTTCCATCGCTGACTCAGGCGTTTCACCCGGTTGACACGCACTTTTCATGATTTTAGTATCTTAATATAGACTATATTAAAGAGTGGAAGCGTGGAGGCCTTTCCCGATGCGAATCATTCTGTCTCTCATCATCGCTTTTTGCCTGCCATTGAGCGCTCAGTCCAGCGGCAATGGCTCTTTGGCCGCGAAGGTCAATCCGGGGAGAGCGGGCGTCTTTGTGGATGGGAAGTATTTCGGTCCGGCAGCCAATTTTCGCGTTGCCCGAACGTATTCGCTGCCCGCCGGTGAGCATGAAGTCCGGCTGGTGGATCCGCGTTATCAGGAGTTCGTCACCAAGGTGAATATCGAGGCCGGAAAAAAACTCACCTTGCGTCAAAACCTGACTCCCGTGGCGCTCGCTAAGCCGCCATTCGGGCGACTACGGACCGTCAGCGCCGATAAGTTCGCGGCCGTTTACGTCAACGAGAAATATTGCGGCCATGCCGATGAATTCAGCAATTTCGCCCAAGGTTTGCTCTTGAATCCGGGCGAATACGACGTCAAGATCGTGCCTGCTGCCGGGACGCCGGTCGTCGCCAAAGTGAAGATCGAGGCCGACAAAGTCTCTATCGTCCGCTGAACTGCAAGGCTTGAGCCGAGTGAAGGAGGAGGTGTCTTTATGAGAAAAAGTCGCACATTCGCGATCGGAACGGCCGGCATTCTGCTGCTCGCCTCCAGCATCGCCTGCCAGAAGAAAACGGCGGTACTCGTCCCGGTACCACCCAAAGTCGAGGCGGCCGAACCCGTCAAACCCAATCCGCCGGTAATCGTGAGCTTCGCGGTGGAGCCCGCCACCATCGACCGCGGCCAGTCCGCGACTTTGCACTGGAAGGTCACCGACGCCACCCGTATTGAGATCGACCACGGAATCGGCGTGGTGGCTGCGTCCGCGGAACATCGCGTGGCCCCGGATGATCCGGTTACCTATCGCTTGATCGCCACCGGACCGGGAGGTGAGGCGAGCGCAACCACCACGCTCCAGGTGAATCTGCCGCCGCCACCGCCGCAGCCCGCTCCCGTTACTCCGCCGACCACGATAACCGAGCGCCTTGCCAACGAAGTCAGAGATGTTTATTTCGACTTCGACCACAGCGATCTTCGTCCCGACGCCCGCGCTGCGCTGACCGGCAATGCCGCCGCGCTCAAATCAATCCTGGCCGATTTCCCGAGCACGACCGTCGTTTTGGAAGGCCACTGCGACGAGCGCGGCTCGGCGGAGTACAATATCGCCCTGGGCGACCGCCGCGGCGCTGCTGTAAAAGCCTTCTTGAGCGATCTCGGATTAACCGAGCGCTTGCTGGTCATCAGCTACGGCAAAGAGCGGCCGCAGTGCACCGAAGCCAACGAGGAGTGCTGGCAGAAGAATCGCCGCGTCCACTTCTCCCCGGGTGAAGATCAGGTCAAGCACGTGCTTCACGGCGCGGAATAGACGCTAGCGCCTGGGCGCGCTGTCCAGCAGTTCGACCGTGAGTAGGATGGTTCGGCCCACCACCTCCAGGCTGTGGGCCGAAACTTTGTCCAGGGTATCGGTGTTGTTGTGATGAAACTCGCCCATGCCGTCAAGACCGGGCCCCATGCGCCCGTACATCGCATCCACTACGTCGACCGCCGGGATTCCCGCCCGGATGAACGGAACATGATCATCGATAATCCCGGCATCGTACTGAAAGAAGTATTCACTGTAGCCGAGCTTCGCCGCCGCCTGTGCGATCGCCTCCTGCAGCGCTTGGTTTGAGCCTGTTTCGCGCGCGACCCCCAGATCTTTATCGCCGATCATATCGAGCAGGAAGAATCCGCGGACGCGGCGCGCCATTCCGTTCGCCGCCAGTTTTTCCGCCAGGTGACGGCTCCCATACAAGCCATCGTCATCCGTAAATGACTGCAGCGCCTCTTCCAGGTCTGTCCATACCAGCCAGATTTGCATGCGGGTCGCTTGCGCCGCCAGCGCATCGGCGAAAGCCAGCAGGATCGCCGTGCTCGACGCGCCATCGTTAGCCCCGAGGAACCCCGGCTGGAACAGCGTGTCGTAGTGGCCGGCCAGAATGAAAATCGGCTGCCGCGGATCTGCGGTCGCATGGAACTTGCCGATGATGTTGTGGACGCCAACCGCGCCGCGCGGCGTCATGGCAGTGAAGTCGTCCGTTTCGATCCGGGCGCCATCCTTCTGTAACACCTGCCGGATGAGATCTTCGGTCTTCTTGTGCCCGGGCGAGCCGGGCCAGCGCTCCCCAAATCCGGCTACCTGGGCCGTATACGCATAGGCCTGCCGGGAGTTGAATGCGTCGTGCAGCGCTGCAAAGCCGCTGGGCGCCGGCAGAACCGCCGCGAGCAATACGAGTTGACGCGCGCCCCTCACTTCAGCTCGATCTGAATCTCGACCGCCGTGTGATCGCCGATGTTCTCCGTCTGGTGCTGGTACGCCTGGCGGAATGCCACTTCGCCGGGCTGGCGCGGATTATCCACCATGCGTCCATCGGCCAGCTTCATCGTGGTGTGCAACTCCGTCAGGTACACCACTACGTACGAAGGATGGCGGTGCATCGGACTCTTCAGATGCGGCACCAGGATCGTGCGCAACACGCGTACGCGATCGTTATCCACCGGGACGAGGTGATGTTCGGGATCGACCTGCACCGGATCGGGCGCGGTCATGGGCGGTGGCGGAGCCTTGGGCGCGCCCGGTTTCAATTCGACCACTACGGCCTCAAAGGGCTGATCGGATAGATTTTCTTCCGCGTGCTTCATCGCTTCCCGGTAAGCCACGTCGCCCGCTTTGTGCGTCACGTCCTGCGACTTGCCATCCGGGCCCGTCTGCCGTTCGTAAATATCGCTGAGGCAAACCAGCACCGATGCGGGGTGTTCGTGCATTGGAATCTTCCCGTGAGGTTCGGCTTTGACCCGGATCACTCGCACCCACGGATTGTCGATTTCGACCGTCTGCTGCGCGCCCGCTTCCGCTGCCAATACAGCGCACGCCGCCCATATGACGTACCGGCTCATTTCGACGTTGACTATAGCATAAGCGCCGCGCCCAGCATCGCGCGGCCGTTTGTGGGAAAATCCTCCTCAGCAACGTCAGAAGGAGTTTTGCCCATGTTCCAAAGATTCCGCTTCTTTGGGCCTCTTATCGTCGCCGCGGCGCTTCCGGCCTTGGCGCAAAAAACCGGGCCCCCGACTTGGCAAAATGACCTGACGCCCATTGCCGCCACGGATTGGAATTACGATTTCGCGGCGCATCTGCTGGAACGGGCCGGGTTCGGCGGCACTCCCGAGGAAATCCAGGCGCTTGCCAAGCTTACGCCGGCCCAGGCGGTGGCGCGCCTCGTGCGCTTTGAAGGCGTCGGCGATGGCAACCTACCCCTCTTCGACGAATCCGGCATCCACGATCCCGGCCTTGAGCCCTTCCCTCCCAGCCGGCCGGCGGTCACCGATCTCGCCAAAAAGAATGGCGAAGCGCTAGGCATCAAGGTGAAGCCGAGCGGCAACCGCCGCCTGCAGCCGGTTGTCGACAAGTTCTTCTACTGGTTGCGCGCCAGCGTTCTCGAAACCAACCGAGTGGCTTACTGGTGGGCCAATCGGATGCTGAACAGTCCGCGGCCGCTCCAGGAGAAAATGGCGCTGTTCTGGCACGGCCACTTCGCTTCCAATGAAGCGAAGGTTCGGGATTACCGCAAACTCCTCGGCCAGCTGCGGCTCTTCCAGCAGCAAGGTCTCGGTAATTTCCGCGATTTGACGGTGGCGGTGGCCAAAGACCCGGCCATGCTCTCGTTCCTCGATGCCGGCGTCAATGTCAAAGGCGCGTCCAATGAGAACTTCGCCCGCGAAATCATGGAACTGTTCACCATGGGCGTGGGCCACTATACCGAGAAGGACATCCGCGAGGCTGCGCGCGCCTTCACGGGTTGGAACTATGTCGACCTCAAATTTGTAATCAACAAAGATCAGCACGACGACGGCGAAAAGACTTTCCTCGGTCACACCGGCCGCTTCGATGGCGTCGAGGTGATCGACATCATCATGCAGCAGCCCGCCACCGCCGACTACATCGCGGGCAAGATATACCGCTACTTCGTCCGCCAGGATCTGTCGCCCGACCTGCAAAAGCAGCTGGGCGCAGTCTTGCGGCAGAACCACTACGAAATCCGGCCGTTGCTCGAAAAGATTTTCCTCTCGCGCGATTTCTATAGCCAGGCTTCGGTGGGCACGCGCATCCAAAGCCCGGTCGAGCTGGCCGTCGTGACGTACAAGAAACTCGGCCTCAAGAGCATCCCGGGTGTTCCTGATTTCAATTCCGTCACCGGCGCGTTGGGCCAGCAGCTTTTCTCGCCGCCCACCGTCGCCGGATGGGCGCAAGGCCAGTCGTGGATTACGCCGGGCCTGCTCCTCGAGCGCGCGAACTTCGCCCGCGATGTGCTGTTCCCCGACATCAGCTTTCTGCCCCCCGACCGCTATACCGGCGGCGGCGAGGTGCGCCGCGTTGCCGAGCGCATTCGCGAAGGAATGGATATCTCGACCGCGACCAAGGATGACGAAAAAACCGGCGAGGTCGCCGAGTCGAACAAAAACGCCGACCGCGATGAAGAGTTCAATACCCGTTACGGCAGCTTCCGTGGCTCCCAACTGGCCATCGAGCGCGTGAAGGCGATCCCGCGCGATACGGCGCAAATCAATCTCTCTCGCATAATACTGAATGCCGACCTGCAGAACACCACCCAGGTGGTCGACTATTTCATTCACCGCTTCATGAGCGTGCCGCCGGGCGCCGAAGCGCGCCGGAATCTGATCGATTTTTTGAACAAAGACCTGGGCACGACGAGCATCGCCGAGGCCCAAACTTACATGGAGCAGTCGTTGCGGCTGGTGCTGCACCTGATCATGAGCCAGCCTGAGTATCAATTGGGGTGAGGTGCCTATGAAGAACCGTTTCTCCTTCTCCCGGTCCAGCCGCCGCGACCTGTTGCGCGCCGGTATGTGCGGCGTCTGCGTCACCGCCGGCGCCACGATTCCCGTTAAGGCGTTCGCCCAAGCCGCCGCCGCCTTGTCCGCGCAAGGACGCGCCGATGGCAAAATTCTGGTGGTGCTCGAGCTCTCGGGCGGCAATGACGGCCTCAATACTCTGGTCCCGTACGGCGACGACGCCTATTACAAGCACCGCCCGAATCTCGGCGTGCCGCGTAAGCAATTGCGCCCCATCGACGACCACTTCGGCTTCAGCGGCGGCATGGCGGGCTTCGAACGCCTCTACAAAGATGGCAAGCTCGCCATCGTGCACGGCTGCGGTTACGAGAATCCGTCCTTCTCGCACTTCACGTCCATGGCCTACTGGCACACCGCCGCCCCCAACAGCGGCGAGGAGTACGGCTGGGTCGGTCGCCTGGCCGATGCCATGGCCCCGCAAGCCCCGTCCAATTACATCGTGAACATCGGGACTCGGCAGTCGCTTGCCGTGCGCAGCCACCGCCATGTTCCCGTGGTCTTCGACGATCCCAACAAGTTCTCGCAGGAACAATTCTACGAAGAGCGCCCGGTCCTCGCGTCCCTGCCGGACGCAGGCAAGGTCGATAACCCGTCGCGCCGTTTCCTGCTCGACACCGCCAGGAGCGCCAAAGATGCCTCGGCTCTGGTGCGCGAAGCCTGTGCCAAATATCATTCCCCCATCGACTACGGCATTGTCGGCCTCGACCTGCCCAAGGTGGTCGCCCTGATCGCCGCCGGCATGCCGACGCGCCTCTACTACACCTCGTACCGGAATAACGCGTTCGACACGCACGTCTTCCAGAGCGACACCCACAAGCGCCTGCTCACCTACGCGTCCGACGCCGTCTACGCGTTCATTCGCGACCTGGAGCGCATCGGCCGCGCCGACGATGTGGTGGTGATGGTCTTCTCCGAGTTCGGCCGCCGCGTCCCCGAAAACGTGAACCTCGGCACCGACCACGGCACCGCCAACCTCATGTTCGTCGCCGGCGCCAAGGTGAAGGGCGGCCAGTACGGCCAGATCCCCAGCCTGACCAAGCTCGACCCCGGCGACAACCTGATCTACACCACCGATTTCCGCCGGGTCTACGGCACTATGATCTCAGGCTGGCTGGGCTATCGCGATACTCACACGCTGCTGAACGGCGACTTCGAGACGTTTGATTTGTTCCAGCAGAAGGCGTAAGGAAAGCGGATAGCCCCGTCTATCCATTTGACATCCACACTCGATGTGTATAGAGTGTGGACAGGACGCGTCCTATGGCCAAACGCATCAACATCATCCTGGCCGATACCACTCTCAAGACGATTGACCGGTTGAGCCGTCGCGGTCAGCGCAGCCGTTTCATTGAACGCGCCGTGCAGCATTACGTTGCGACCAACAGCCCGCAGGCCCTCCAGGAACGCCTGAAGCAGGCAGCCCTGCGCGACCGCGATCTCGATTTGGAAATTGCCGGCGACTGGAGCGCCGTCGATCAGGAACAATGGCAACGACTCGAAAATTCCGTAGAACGGCGCCAGCGAATTGGCCGAAAAGAGGCGAAATCTACCTCACGGCGCTCGATCCGACGTTAGGCCACGAAATTCAGAAGACTCGCCCGGCACTCGTCATCCAGAACGATACCTCCAACCGGTACAGCGCCATCACCATGGTGGCGCCAATTACATCCACTATCCGCCAACCATTGTCTCCCCTGCATGTTCTGCTGCCCGCCCATCCTTTGACTGGATTGATGGTTCCGTCCGTCGCGGTCTTCAATCAGATCCGCGCCGTCGATCGGACGCGCCTCATCAGAAAGTTAGGCGCAGTCGACGCACAAATCCTGGCCCAGGTGGACGACGTCATAAGAATTGCATTCGGCTTAACGCCCACCGACGCAGCCCGCTAGCGCCCCCCAACCCGCGTACCTTGACACCGCCCCGCCGCCGGGAGTATCTCTAGAAGCACCTCGCTAGGGGAGGTTCTAAATGGCGATTCGCGCTTTCATCTTCCTGGCGGCTGCCGTGGCCGCCGCTGCCCAGTCCGGCGACATCCCGCGCCTCCCAGACGGAAAGCCCGATTTCAGCGGCGTCTGGGATCATCCGCGCGTCGCCGACGTCACCCGCAACGGGAAGGGTTGCGGCGGCAACACCCCCGGCTGTACCCAAACCGGCACCGGCGAACTTCCCTTGACCGAGTGGGGCCTCCAGCAGTGGAAGACGAAAAACGATCGCGTCGATTACTCGGCCCGCTGCCTGCCCTGGGGCTACACGCGCGCCTGGCAGGTCGAATATCCGGTCGAGATCGTGCAAACGCCGAAGCGCCTCGCCCTGCTCTTCGAATCCAACAACATCTTCCACGTGGTCCACACCGACGGCACCGGCCACCCCAAGGACCTCGATCCGACCTGGATGGGACACTCCATCGGTTCCTACGACGGCGATACGCTCGTGATCGATACCGTCGGCTTTAACGGCAAAACCTGGATCGACACCGCCGAGCACCCGATGAGCGATCAACTGCACGTCGTCGAGCGCATCCACTACATCGACCCGCAGCACCTCTCGTACGAAGTGACGTGGGAAGATCCGAAGACCTACACCAGGCCCATCAAGAACACGCGCGTCTTATCGCGCATGAAACCCGGTGACGAGTTGATGGAATACTGGTGCATGGAAAACAACAAGGACCTGCTGGAAGGCCACCTGTCGCGTTAGTGCCAGTGAGGCAAGTCTCCGATTCGCCTCAAGCTATTGTTTCCCTTCCGAAGCCGGCCCCGATCCGCCTGAGAACAGTTCCTTGCCATCCGGCAGAATGATGGAGCGTCCATTCCCCACGTTCTCGCCGTTCTTGGCGCGGAAGCCGGTAATGGACACCTCCAGCCCCGCCGGCACCGAATCTTTCCGCCACCCCAGCCGGACCATGGCGTTCGGCGCTCCCAGCTCGAAGCGCCAATTCACGACTTTGCCGTCGTCGCCCTTCACGTCGACGTACAGCCACGCGTGCGGGTTCACCCATTCGACCTTGGTGATGGTGCCCTTCACTTTTACCGGCTGATTGACATCGAACTCGGCCGCAAACGCATGATGCGCCGCCAGCGGCAGAGCGCACGTGAACGCCGCCACGATCCCCACCATCAGTTTCGTCCGCATACGTACCCCCTCACCGCTCCGGCGGATTACCAAAAATGTTGACCAGCGTCTGGCTGCCTTCCGCGCACGCGAATTCCAGCGACTGCGTCTCCTTCGGCGATCGCGCGAAATACCCCGCTACCCTCCACGGCTTCGTGAACAGCACCGGATCGTCGATCGTCACTTCGTAATCGATCGTATTCGCATCGGCGATCGTAAACCGCTCGATCGTGTGCAGTTGATCGCTCAGATACGGAATCTCGCGCGAATACGCCACCCTTCCGTTGAAGTTCGTCGTATCCACCACCAGCGTGTTTCCTTCCCAATGCCCGATCGAATCCCCCATGAACAACCGGATGCTCTTGCCCAGATGCGGACGCCCGTCCAGGTGAATCACGCGCGACGTGTGGTTATAGTCGTAAAGGATCGCAACCTCGCCCGCTCGCTGTAGAAACTCATACGGATTATTCGCATCCTCGCCCTGAAACGGTCCGGGCAGTGCGCAGCGCGCATTCAACTCGACGTGCCGCAAGTCCGCCGGCGGATTCATGTGCAGCAGGAAATCGCGCCGCTTGGCGTCTTCTTCCGGACGCCACGGCAGGTTCTTATCGGGAGGATCGACAATTCCGGTGCGCCGCTGCTGCCGCCCCTGCCGGATCAGCGACCCGCCCTCCTGGAAAATCTTCGGATACGGACCCAGGCCGTCGGCGCGCGCCGAGACCGAAAGCGGGTTCTTGTCGCTCGGGTCAATCGGATTCACCGGCGGGTTCGCCTCCAGCCCCACCACGCCGTTGCGCGCGTACATCCCCTGCATATCGGGCTGGCCGTCGGGCGTGCGCGGCGGCGTGTAACTCTGTGCGCCGGCCGCCGCGCCCAACACCACGCTCAGGATCAAACTCACTCGCATAAGCGCCTCATTGAAACGGAGCTTTCTTGAACCGCTCCTCCTGGAGGTAGTACACGCACTCGTATTCCAGCAATTTCGCATTCTGATCCAGGATGCGGTACAGCGGCATGCTGATCTTCCAAGGCCGCGTAAACACCTTCGGATCCTCGATCGTCGCCTCGTACCGGATGTGGTCGTGATCGGTAAGCGCGTAGCGCTCCACCACGTGCAGCGCATCGCTATGAAGATCGCCGGCCTGATCGAACCATGTCTGATCGTTGAAGTTGCTCACGTCGACCACTAGCGTGTTACCGTCCCAACGCCCGCGCGAATCCCCCATCCATGCGTCGCCGAGATCGGAATGCTTGCTGCCGTCCATCGGAATCGTCCGCGTCGCATGCGCGAATTCGTACCGAATCGCAATGAGCTTGGGTGTCTGTACGATCTCGAATGGGTAGGGCATGTAGGTGGCACGCGGCACACCGGGCAAAAAACAATTGGCCTCGGTCGGATCTAACTTGTGCCGGTTCGCGAAATTCTGCTGCCTTCTCGCGGCGGCTGCCGGCAGATATGGGATCTCCCCGCCCTCGACCACCCCTTGCCCCGGCGGCAATCCCAGCGCGCCGGTATGATCCTGCAGGTCCCACGCCGCCGTATTGAGAGCCTGCCAGATCCCGCTGAAATCCGGCTTGTTCTGCGCGCTTCCGGCGAGGGCCGTCAGGATCACGATGAGTGCAGGTTTCACGGCGCTCATCGATCTTATCAGATCGTTATTTCGCCAGCAGCCCCCGCCCGCGCAGCCAGTTGCTCAGCAATGTCGGCCATAGGCTTAGCGCCGGATCCGCCAGCGCCAGTCCCACCCCGTGCGGACCGTTTTCGAACAGATGCATCTCGGCAGGTACGTTCGCGGCGCGCAAGGCCAGATAAAAACGCACGCTGTTCTCCACCGGAACCGTCCTGTCCGCCGTCGTGTGAAACAGAAACGTCGGCGGAGTGGCTGCCGTTACCTGCAGTTCGTCCGACAGGCTCTGGATTAGTCCTGGGGCTGGATTCTCACCTAATAGACTGCGCACAGACCCGGCGTGGGCGATCGCTGGATCGAAGGAGATCACCGGATACGCCAAAATTAGAAAATCGGGACGGCTGCTCGCTCGGTCCACCGGATCGGCCGCGGCTGGGTTTCCCTGGTCGAAGTGCGTTCCTGCGGTCGCCGTGAGGTGCCCGCCCGCGGAAAAGCCCATCATTCCGAGGCGATCCGCCTGAACTCCGAATTGCGCGGCGCCGGTCCGCACCAGGCGTATGGCGCGTTGCGCGTCGCCCAATTCGATCGGATGATGATACCGCGGACCCAGCCGGTACTTCAGCACGAACGCGCTCACGCCCATGGCGTTGAGCCACGCCGCCACGTACCGGCCTTCATGATCGATCGCCAGCGCGCTATACCCGCCGCCGGGCGCGACGATCACCGCCGTCCCGTTCGGCTGGCGCGCCGCCCGATAGAACGTGAGTGTCGGCCGGTCGGCATCCGTATCACCCACCGCACCCGGTGCAGCACCCTCCCAAAGAGCAATCGTTTGCGGCTCGGGGTTCGGATTGGGACGCGGCGCTGCCGGCTGCGCTGCCAGCCGGGCGGCCAGAGACCAAATGAGTAACCAGTACTTCATCCTGCCGATCTTACTACGCGCCGCGTATGGCAGCTCACGTGCTATCTCCACGCGAATTATGATGCCCGAGCGGAAAAATCTTCTCACGTCATGGCGGCACGGAATCGGATCGCTCGCCGCAATCGCCTTCTGCGGAGGCGCGGTTGTGATTGCCGCGGGCCTATGGATGATTCAGCACAATCAGATCCAGGCGCTCAATGCCGATCGCTACCGGAGCCTCGCCGCGCTTCACCAGGCGCAGTCCCAGATCCAGGATTTGACGAGCCGTATCAATCTTTTATCGCAGCGCCAGATGCAAAGCGCCGACCGGACGGCGGAACCGCCGGCCCGGCCCGTCGCCGCGCCAGTCAAGCGCGCGCCGAAGCAGATTGCCAAGAGCGATCCGCGCGTCGACCGCCTGCAGGGTCAGCTTGCCGAAACGCGTAAGGAACTGGCTAGTACCCGCGAAGATTTGACCAAGACCCAGGAATCCCTGGATGGAAAAATCAACTCCACCCGCGACGACCTGGACGGCTCGATCGCACGCACCCACGACGAAGTCATCGCCCTGCAGAAACGCGGCGAGCAGAATGTCTATGAGTTTCGCCTGACCAAGTCGAAGCAGATGCAGCGCGTCGGGCCGGTCAGCCTTTCCTTACGCAGCACCAGCACCAAGCATAAAACCTACGACCTGGCGATGCTCGTCGACGACAACATGCTCAACAAGAAACACGTTAATCTTTACGAACCGGTCTGGATTACCCTAACCGACCGGCCGCAGCCGGTCCAGCTTGTGGTGAATCGGGTCGGCAGGGATGAGGTGGAAGGCTACGTGACCGAGCCGAAGTACAGGAAATCGGATCTCGTCACCAATGCCGAGGCCCAGGCTCCACCGAAGGACTTGCCTACGCGCTAGGCGTCGACTCGTCGGCAGCCACATCAGCACTCCGGCACGCACTCACGCAGCGCCGGATCAGCAGCGTCAGCGCGACCGTCGTAGCTAGCGTCAGCGAACCGACCGCCACGTGTGTCACGCCGATCACCACCACCGGCAGCGTCCCCTCCGCCATCATCAGCCGCGTGATGAATGCCCCCATTCCCAGCATCACCTGGGTGAACGTAATTCCGATCAGCAGCTTGGCCGCCGGCCTCAGCCACCCGTGCTCAGGATATTGGTTCGTCACCAGCACCCCCAGCAGCAACAGCACCAGCGTCACCAGCAGCGCATTGATGATGTGCGGCATCACGCCCATCGCCTTGTGCCGATACGCCGCGCCCAGCCCCACCTGGATAATGAGCAGGCCGAGCGCCCAGAGCGACAGGGTTCTCAGCGACAGGCGCCCGGAATCATTCACCTGTTCCGGAGATTCTCGCCAGCTTCGCGACGTGGCCAGCGCAATGGCGACGGTTCCCGCAAAGATCAGCTGCGCCAGAAATGCATGAAACGTGCCGATCGCGGGGCTGCGTCCGCCGAGCGCGGCTTCCACCACCACCGCGGCCAGCAGAAACCAGCCCGCTCCGCGAAACCAAAGCCCGAGAGCCGCGGCCAGAATGCCCGCGGACACCGCGGTAATCGCGTGCGCCTGGCGCAGGAATGCGGCAGGCTGCGGATCGTTGCTGGTCACCAGCGCTCCGCTAAGGATGAGCGCAAAGGCGCCCAGCGCGACCAGGATCGCGAATCGGTGTAACCAGGGGCTCGTCATCCGGAAATCGACCGTGCGCGCGGCCTCTTGTTTCACTGTAGCGTGCGCCACGGGTTCCGCGGCCCCCGGCGCGGCTTCCCCCCGTGTCTCCGCGGCCGCGTCGCGCAGCCAGCGGATTCCGGCATAGCCGATAATGACCGCGCCGGCCGCCGAAATCGCCCACGTCATGACCGCGCCCCATAGCAACAACATGAGTCCGGCTGCCATCAGCACCGGAGCGTAGCTCGGCTTGTGGATCATGCGGGTTCGGGCGCGCGATACCAGGCCGCCACCCGCGCCAGGATCGCGCTGAGATACACCAGGCAACCCGGCACCCACATCAAGAGGCCGCCGAATTGCTGGTCGGTGCGCGCGTCGAGCCCCCATCCCGTGCGAATCAGCCGCAGCGTGCCGGCGTCTCCGGTGGGATTCAGATACGCCGGATACCAGCCGGGCCGAGTGAACGTGAGCGCCGCGCCCAGCAGGCTGCACGCCGTGCACGCGCCGAACAGGTACACCACCGCCGCGAGCGGGGCCAGACGGCGCGGCTCGACCGGCGCCAGCACCGGCCACCAGAAAATCGCCCCGCTCACCAGGAAACTGAGGTGTTGAAGTATGTGCAGACCGTCATTCGCAATCGCGGCGCTGAACAGCGCCGGGATGTGCCACGCTAGCATCGTGCCGACCCCCGCCGCCCAGGAAACTCCGGGACGCGACAACGCCTGCTCGATCCCGTCAACCCGCCGTCTCTGCAACACGCGCTCCGCGGCGGAACCCGGAATTCCCAGCAGCCAGAGCGGAGGCACGACCAACGCCAACACAAAATGTTGCAGAACGTGCGCGCTGAACAGGTAGGTGTCTGCCAGCGTGTCGATCGGAGATACGAGATCCAGCAGAAGCACCACGATTCCGCCAAGAAAGGAGCAGGTTTGCAGCGCAGTCCGCCCATGTGCGAAGTAGAGGTAGCCTGCCGCCAGTGCAACACAGCCGAGGATAATCGACGGTTCCCAATCCCACGTCATACAAACGTCCACAGATACACCACCGCGAAGATCACGATCCATACCGCATCGACGAAATACCAGTACAGCGCAATCGAATCCAGCGCAGACCGGCGGCCTGCCCCGCTGAGCAAAACCAGCAGCAAGAGCAGACCGGTCAGGACGTGCAGCGCATGGATGCCCGTCAGGGTGAAAAAGGTAGTGCCGAATTGATCGCCGCCGATCGTCACGTTCTGTCGGAACAACGCCCAGTACTCGCGGCCCTGTCCGTAGAGAAAAATCGCGCCCAGCGCGAGCGTCGCGCCGAGCCAGCCCCGCGAGCCCGCAGCCACGCCGCGCCACATCGTGATACTGCTGGCCAGCAGGCACACCGTATAAATCGAGGCCCCTGCCAGGTTCAAACTCCGCGCCGCCGTCGCCAGCGCCGAACCGCGAAAATAAACGAAGGCGCCGATCAGCATAAAAAAGAAGACCGCCTCGTTCAGCAGAAACAGGAGCATGCCTAACGGCGCCCGGGTCTTCATTACGCGCCGCCTTCGGCTGCCCAGTCCGGCGCGTCGGGATGCTTTACATCCCACAACGGCCGGCGGCTGCGCACCGCCGGAACCGTTTCGAAGTTTTCCGGCAACGGCGGCGATTTCGCCGCCCACTCGAGCGTCCACGCGTCCCAAGGATCGTTGCCGGCACGCGTCCCAAATGCCAGGCTGGCCAGTATATTGCAAATGAAGACGAGCGCGCCGAGACCCAGGATCACCGCCCCGAACGTAGACACCAGGTTCAGCGCCGCCCAGCCGGGCAGGTTCGGATATGTGTACACGCGCCGCGGCATCCCCATCAGCCCCAGCAGGTGCTGCACAAAAAACGTCATGTTGAAGCCGATCACCACCAGCCAGAAATTCCACCGCCCCATCTTCTCGTCCATGAGGCGTCCCGAGATTTTCGGAAACCAGTAGTACGCCGCCGCGAACAACGCGAACGCCGTTCCGCCAAACAACACGTAATGGAAATGCGCCACCACGAAATAAGTGTCGGTCAGCTCCCAATCGATTGGCACCGTGGCGAATGCCACCCCGCTCAGGCCGCCGATCGTGAACTCCAGCAGAAATGCGACTGCGAACAGCATTGCCGTTGTGAACCGAATCGAGCCGCCCACCAGTGTCGCCGACCACGCAAAGATTTTGACGCCCGTCGGCACCGCGATGAGCATGCTCATCGCGGCAAAAACCGAAATGAAAACCCGGCCGAGCGCCACCGCGAACATGTGATGCACCCACACGCCGTAGCTGAGGAATGCAATCGCCAGCGTCGACGACGCTACAAAGCCATACCCGAAGATCGGCTTTCTCGAAAATACCGGAATGATTTCGGAGATCATCCCGAATGCCGGCAGCACCATAATGTAGACTTCCGGGTGGCCGAAGATCCAGAAATAGTGCTGCCACAGAATCGGCGAGCCGCCTTGCGCGGCATCGAAGAAATGCGCGTGCAGCAGACGGTCGCTCAACAGCATGATCAGCGCGGCGTTGAGCGCCGGCAGCGCGAACAGGATCAGCACCGAGTTCACCAGCGTCATCCAGACAAACAGCGGCAGGCGCCGGATGGTCATGCCGGGCGCGCGATGATTCGCGATCGTCACGATGAAATTGACCGCCGAGCCCACTGTGCCGGAGCCCAATAGCAACAATCCCAGCGCCCAATAATCGAGCCCTGCATGCGGCGAGAACGCTTTCTCGCTTAAGGGAGCGTAGCTGAACCAGCCCGCATCCGGTGCGCCGCCTGCAAAGAAGCTGATGTAAAGAAGCACGCCTCCGAAGAACTGCAGCCAGAAAGTCAGCGCGTTCAGGCGCGGGTACGCCATATCGCTCGCGCCGATCATGAGCGGCACCAGGTACACGCCGAAGCCCGCCAATACCGGCATCACTACCAGGAAGATCATGGTGGTGCCGTGCATCGTGAAGACCTGGTTATAGGTCTCGGGCGCCAGGAAGTTCAGACCCGGCAGCGACAGCTGCGCCCGGATCATCATCGCTTCCACGCCGCCGATCAAAAAGAAAACCAGCGCCGTCAGCATGTACAGCACGCCAATCTCTTTATGGTCCACCGTGGAAACCCAGCGCTCGAGACCCTTCATCGCAGCGACTCCATGTATGCGCTCAGCGGGCCGACATCCACAGCGGAGAGGCGCGGGTCCATCATTTTGTTGCCCGGCTTGATCGATTGGGGCGTCAGGATCCAGTGAGTCAGATTTTCGGCGGTGTTCGGAATTTCGCCGCCCAGCAGCCGCCGGCTCGCGATGTGCGTCAGCGGCGGCCCCGGGAGAACCCGCGTATCGGCCGGCGACACGGCATGGCAATCCCCGCACTTCTGCTGCTGGAAGATCCGCGCCCCCTCGGCGGCGTCACCCGAAGGCGGCTGCGGAGGTATCGCTTCGCGCGCCAGCCAGGCGGAAAAATCGGCCTCCGGCTCCGCGATCACCTCGAACCGCATCCACGCATGCTGCATCCCGCAAAACTCCGAGCAGGTCCCGGAATACGTGCCGGCTGTGTCCGCCTCGAGCCAAACGTAGGCCGGCCGCCCCGGTACCGCGTCCATTTTGCGCGCCAGCTGCGGAACCCAGAAATCATGAATCACATCCACCGATTCGATGCGCGCCAGTACCCGCCGGCCGACGGGAATGTGAATCTCATTCGCCGTATCGGCCCCATTCCGATAGCGCGCCTCCCACCACCATTGATGGCCGGTGATTACGATGTCGGCCGGCTGGTCCGGCGTCAGCGGCGCGTCAATCGAGGCCATCGTGCGCACCGTGAATACGAACAGCACCGTGACGATCAGCAGCGGGATCGCCGTCCAGGTGATTTCGAGTCCGCGCGAGCCGAATGTTTGCCTCGGCTCCCCCGCGCCCGCCCGCGCCCGGTATCGCACAATTCCATAAGTCACCAAACCTGCCACAATAAGGAAGATGACAGTGGCCAGCACCAGGAATGCGCCAAATAGCGCCGACATCGCCTGGGCTTCTGGCGAGTGCGGCGTGAACACGGGCCCGAGCGGCATCGAAGGGCCAGTCTACTACCCGGCTCGCGGAAGGGTCAACCAAACCGCGGTCACACACGGTCACTGACCGCCGGAGGGCAACCATATGCGAAAAGCCTGCCTCCTTTTAATCCTGTCTGCGGCAGTTCCCGCTTTCCCGCAGACCAAAGCCGAAGCCGTGCAGAACCCGTCCGCGCCGGGCAGCCTGCAGGCCAACTGGTCCGCCACACCCGATGGCAGCCCTCTCATGAGTTGGGTAGAGCCCTCGAAAGGCGGTTCGCTAAGTCTGCGCTACGCCGTGTTCCGCGGTGGCAAGTGGTCCGATCCCCAGACCGTCGCGGCGAATCGCCATTTCTTCCGCCATCCGGCCGAGGTCCCCGAGGTGATCGAAATCAGCGACAAGCAATGGATGGCGCATTGGGTCGAAATGCCGAACGAATCGAGCGAGGCCGAGTTCGTCTATGTCTCCTCTTCCACCGACGGCATGCATTGGAGCATGCCCTTAATGGCGCACAAGGACAAAGGCCAGGTGGAGCACGGACTCGCATCCATGGCCGTCAGCCCGAACGGCGAAATTTCCGTCTTCTGGCTGCACACACCTGAAGGCGAAGACGGACCCGGCTACCTGATGCGCACCGTCGTCGATGCCAACGGTAAGGAAATCAAGGAAGAGCGCCTCGATGACGATGTCTGCAACTGCTGCCCGACCGCGGTCGCCAAAACCAGCAAAGGACTGGTGGTAGCCTATCGCGACCACTCTCCCGACGATATCCGCGATATCGCGGTAATCCGCCTCGAAAACGGCAAATGGTCACCTTCCAAAATTATTCATGCCGATAACTGGAAATTGAATGCTTGCCCGACCAATGCCGCCGCCGTTGCCGCCAGGGGCGATAAGGTAGCGGTCGCGTGGTACACCGGCGCGCAGAATACGCCCAAGGTGCAGGTGGCGTTCTCGACCGATGGCGGCGCCACCTTTGGCAAGCCCACCGTGGTCAGTACCGGTCACGCCTTCGGCTACACGTCCCTGGCTCTCGATGATCAGGGCAATGCCGCGATTTCCTGGCTTGAGCAGGGTGGCGCAGCCGGCGCGCGCGTGCTCGGGCG
>DATGII010000202.1:0-28905 GCA_035295805.1 Bryobacteraceae bacterium
GAGAGTCGGCGATCCGGGCGGGCTCGTCCAGCAGCCGCAGCAGCGTGCGCGTGGGCTCCAGGCCTTCGTACACCCGCTCGAGGAGCCCCGCGTAGCTCCAGAAGGAACCGAGCAGATCTTCCGTGAGCATGTTCAAGTACATTACCATCGCCGCGTCCGTCCAGCCCTTCCGCAACTGCCAGATCCAGATCCCCTGGCACACGCGCTTCGCCACCGAAAGCACCATGTTCTTCCGCCAGCTGAATTGGTTGGCCACCTCGATCTCCGCCAGCCCTTGGTCGATAATCCGCTGCTGCAGTTTGCCGTAGTCGTTCAAAATCCGGCTGCACTGCCCGAATTGGACCACGGGCTGAATGGATTGCACGTATTCGGAGAAGAGACCTGAATCCCGCACGTATTTTTCGTGGCGGCCTTTGCGGAAGTGAGTGCGCCGGTTGTTCTCGACAACCGTCAGCCAGCCGAAGATCAGCAAGGCCACGAGCAACACCGGCGCCGTGATCCCACTGAAGATCAGCAGTGGCACGAGCGTCATGCACGTGCGGATCAGCGAAGGACAAAGTTCCCGGCTCACCGCTTCGGCCGTCTGGACGACGCGGCCCACCCCGTTGTTTACCTTCGCCACCAGGGCCCCGGACGTTTGCTGCTGGTGCCACAGCAGCGGCATCTGGAACACTTTCTTCAGAGAGATGGTCCGCAGGCGCGCGAACATCGGGAACGAAAGCTGTCGCGCGAACAGCGCATTCAGGCAGAGGTCCAACCCGAGATAAACACCATCGAACAGGACCAGCGCTATGATCAACCACCATTCCGGGATATTGCGATATTTCAGGCAGAATCGCAGCGCCCAGACCATCGAATAACCGCCCAGAACGAGCAAGGCTTGCCGAACCACAGTCCCGCTGAGGTATTTGGCATAGTCGCGGCGAAAAGGCTTGAGGAAATCCTGGAACATCCTGAGGTAAGTACGATTTTGTACTTCTACAGCGGATTGTATTCAACGGCACACGTGCGGGTCAAATAGAGAAGAGTTAATAGAAAGTGTTAACCCGCGTACCGGCGCGTCATACGGGCGCAGAACTCGGCGAATTGCCTGGTGTCCTTGGGCGGGCTTGTATGATTGCCCACAACTCCGAGCGATTCGGGCGTGAAGCAATATGTGAGCGTGACGTCGAACGGTTCCAGCGCTTTCATTTGGCGATCAAACCACGCATCAGCTCCGGGGCGGAAGCTATCGGCCCAGCTCAGTCCGGTACGCAATTGCCGGACACCCAGGCGTTGAAGCCATTCCACCGCATCTTCGAGGCGGGGATCTTCGAAATGGAACCACTGGCAGATGCCGAGGGCCGGCGTGAATTCGGCAAATAGCTTCATCGCCAGCTTCGGCGTCCCATCCTCCCGCAGCAGGCCCATATAGAAATGGCGATAGTACGACGAGCCCTCCGCTTCGCGGTGTCTGGTTGTCGCCGGCCAGGCTCGCGGCAAATCGTAGAGGCTATACCAATGAATTCGCTCCGCGCGGCCAATCAACAGTTCCGCAGTCCGCTTGAGCCCGAATTCCTGCACTTCTTCGGCGCCGAAGGTGGAAACGCCGACTTCGGAAACCCACACTGGCAGCGACGTCACGTCGTGGATCTGTTTGAGCTTGTCCGGCCACTCATGAATGGTCCAGTGGTTCCAATCGAGCGGGAAGCCGTGCACCGCGACCACATCCACGTGATGCAGGACGCACTGAGAATCCATGTTGCGGATGAATCCCGCATCGATGGGCGAAATGCCGCCGAGCACGCGGCGCAGCCGGGGGCTCTCCGTCTGCACAGCCAGCGAAGCCAGCTTGACCATCTCGGCGTACGTCTTCCAGCCCGGGTCGATTTCAAAATTCCAGTGCGACAGGTTGTTGGGCTCGTTCCACAGCATCACTGCTTCGATCACCGCTCAATCTCCTTCTACAGAGGTAAACCTCCTCTTCCGGCCGGTCGAGAATCTCAAACCCGGAGCTGCGCAGCATGGCTTCCAGGCAGGCGCGGTTGGGAATCCACCAGTTCGTTGGATCGTGGCTGTACCGCTTCTCGACGAAGTACAGCGCCGGATAGCCCGGTCGCGTAAAGATATCGGCTTCGCTGAACGGATAATCCTTTTCGAGCGGCTCGACATACTTGCTGCCGCGCAGCAGGGACTGCGCCACAAGGAGGTCCCTTACCACGTGCTGGTGCAGCAGATCCAGCGCCAGCAGCGGATGCCGGAGGTGGTAGAGGACGCCCAGAAACAGCACCAGATCAAATTGCTCCCGGAGCGCGCCGACCTCGTACACCGACATCCGGCGGAACTCAATCGGCGCGCCCGAAACTTCCGCGACGAATCGCGCCTGCTCCAGATAAGTTTCGTCGGTATCGATGCCCAGCACGCGCGCGGCGCCGCGCCGCTTCATCTCGACCGAATAGAATCCCGCGTTGCAGCCGATATCGAGCACGGATTTCCCAGTGAGATCCGCCGGGATCGCATGCGCGAATTGCTGCCATTTGAACGACGGGTAATCTCCCAGAAAATGATGCGGCGCGGTTTCCACGCCGCCGAGATTCATGTTTTGAAACCACTCGCCAAGCTCAGCGACGCGGCGCCGGATCTGTTCCTTGGTCCAGGTACTCATGCGGGCACGCTCCGCAGCGACAGCATCGCTTCACGGTATCCTTCCAGTGTTCCCACATCGTTGTAAGAAGTGCCGGCGCGGGCCGCCGAGGCCCGTCCGCCACGTGCGAGAAAGGCGTTGACCAGCGTTCCTATATATTCGTCGCGGCGGCTCCGCTCGCACCATAAATCGAAAAGCTCCCGCAGGACGTAACCGGGCATCTTGAACGCTCCCCAAATCCACTGCGACCGGGCGCCGGGCTGCTTCACCTGGATCTCGGCGACAGCCCCGGTATCGTCGGTAACCACGGCATCAAACAACTCCGGCCGCTCGACCGGGAACAGCAGGAACGAGAGTTGATCGTCGGGCAGGCGGCGGAGTCCGTCTTCTGGAAACCAGATCGTATCGGGTAGGCCGACCAGAACCTGTTCGGAAGGATGAATCAGCGGCAGCGCGCGAAAGAGTGCGTCGCACAGACCCGCCGGTTGCGGCTGCACGACATAACAGACCGGGACCGAATGCGCGTCCGCGCCATAATATTCGACAATGTCCGACTTACCCGGCCCGATAATGAAACAAACGCGCGAGGCGCCGCCGATCACCAGGCGTTCGACCAGGTAGTCGCTCACCGCCCGCGGCCTCTCCACGCCGCCATCGCTCCGTCCGCCGACCGGCAGCAATTCCTTAGAAAACGCCAGCGGCTGAATGCGGCTGCCCTTCCCGGCTGCCGGAATGATTCCCCACATTGGTTGACTCCAGAATTTGTTCCATCTCCCGCGCTCGGATATCCGATGTATGGCACGCCAGGACGCGTTCCCGCGCGGCGCGCGCGATGCGGCCGAGATCCTCGCGCTCGATCGCCGCGAGTGTATCTTCGGTCGATCGCGCCAGCAGAATTTCGCGCCCAGGTTCGAAAAACTGATCGAGGCCTTCCCACTTATCACTGAGGACCGGAACTCCGCAAGCCGCAGCTTCGAACAGCCGCCCCGACGGGCAGAAACCCATCTCGGCCATGGCTCCCCGCGTCACATTCAAAGTCAGCCTGGATGAACAATAGAAGGACGGATGTTCGGCGGGCGGCACGTGTTGCACAAAATATATGTTGGGCTCCCAGGGAAACCCCGCGTCGTACATGGAACCGCCGAGAATGAACCGGTGCGTGGGTAAACGGCGCGCAGCCTCGACAAACAGAGTTCTCAACGCCGCATCGCGGTCCGCTGAATAGGTGCCCAGATAAGAAAGGTCCGCGGCATAGCGGCCGGATGCCGCCGCCGGCTTGTGTACCTCGGCATCCACGCTGCCGTAGAGCGGCAGAGCTTCACGCGCGCCGAGTTTTTCTTTTAGTTCGGTCAGGGCGCGGCCGCCCGTATAACTCAGCACAAGATCGAAATCGCGCAACCCGCGAGGACCGATATAAGCGACTGTTTCGCCCCGGCCCAGGCGCGCCAGAGTTACGGGTGTGTCGAGATCGTAGAACGTCTTGAGTCTTGCCGTGGAAGACAGTACGAGCTCCGATGCCGCAATTGCGTCGGGACAAAAAGATGTGACCATCCCGACGTCCGCGTTCGCCATCTCTCGTTCCGCCGTCCCCAGAACCGCCGGCCAATCCGGATATAAAACGAGCTTGCCGCCGGGCAATTCGGAAAGATCGCGATGCGCAGCGTAGTACGGCACATCGTGCTCAAAGAAGGTAACACGATGCCCGCGCCGCGACAGCGACTTGCACAGGCCGCGCCACAGTGTAGCGTGCCCGTTCCCCCACGACGAACTCACCGCCAGCCCGAAGATGACAATCTTCATAATTCGACCGTCCGGTTGATTGTGAGAAATCGCGCGCGATGCTCATCGAGGGTCATTACTGTAGTCGAGGCGGTACTGATCTCGATTCGTTCGAACAGATCGATCGGAATTCCCGCGTAATGCGCGACGGCCGCCCGGATGATGTCCCCATGGCTGATTATCGCTACGTCTTGATCCGCGTGGCGCAGCCGCAGGTTTTCCATAGCGCGAACGATTCTTGCCTGCACATCCAGCATCAGTTCGCCTCCCGGCGCTGCGGTGCTGCTGCGCAGCAGGTTGAAGCGCCGCCAGGCCGGCATGGCCTCCAATTCCTGCCACGTTTTTCCGCTCCATTCGCCAAACTCAACCTCAATGGCCGCCTCGCACGTAAGGATGGTCAATTGTTTCGCCTGCGCAAGAGGTGCGGCGGTTTCCCGGGCGCGTTCCAGCGGGCTGGCGTAAATCGCCGTGAGCGGCGCCGGTCTCAGCTGCGAGACCAGCAGTTCCGCCTGCCGCCGCCCCATCGCGTTCAGATGCACTCCCGGCAGCCGCCCGGTGATGGTGTTTCCGGCCGTGTCCGTTTCCGCGTGTCGAATCAACCAGAACTTGGTCATGGTTTCGCCGCACTTCCTCGTAGTAAGCTTCAATCTGCGCAGCCCGGTGCAGGAACGTGTGCTCCGCCAGGACGCGCGCCCGCGCGCCCTGCCCTACCGCACGCCGCTCCTCGTCCGAGGTGTCGCGCAGGTAGCGTAGCGTGTCGTCGGCCGACTGCGAAACCAGAATTTCCTTGCCGGGCTCGAAAATGCTGTCGAGACCTTCCCAGTAGTCGCTGATGATCGGTACGCCGCACGCGGCCGCTTCGAACAGGCGGACGCTTGGCGAATATCCGGCACGCACCATCAACTCACGCGTCACGTTGAGCGTATACCGCTGGAATGTGTAGAAGCTCCGGTGCAGCTTCGGTTCGAGATGAAAGATGCGGCTCACGTTTTGCGGCCAATGGATATTTTCCGGATACGCCGGACCCGCGACGGCAAATCGACCCTCGGGCCACTGTCGCGCCGGTTCCATCAGCAAGCGGTCCACCACCGGCTGGCGGTCGTTGCTATAGGTGCCGAGGTACCCCAGATCCCAGCGAAACCTGCGCGCCTCGGGATAGTAAAACCGCGGATCCACCGAACAGTACAGCGCGCGCGCCATCGGTGCTCCGAACCGGCTCTCGATGTGTCGCAACGTGGGCCCGCCGGTGAACGACAGGTACATGTCGTAGCGCCTTACCAGGTCGGGCGAGATGTAGTCCGCTGTTTGATTCCCAAGCCGGTCCAGCGTAATGGGCGTGTCGATATCGTAAAACGCCGTGATGCCGCGTGCGCTGTCGAGCAGCCATTCGCCGACGGCAATTCCGTCCGGCACGAACGAACCGGCGATCACCAGGTCGGCCGCGCGCACCTGCGATTCGAAGCCGGAGACCAGCGTTTCGAAACTCGAATAGATCTCAATCGTCGCTTCGGCCATGCCCGGCTGGTCGCGATTACCGGCATACCAAGGCGCATCGCGCTCCAGGAAGAGAATTTCGTGGCCGCGCGCGTGAAGCCCGCGGATCAAGCTGCGATAGGTTGTGGCGTGTCCGTTTCCCCATGAGGAGGTGACGGACAGACCGAGGATCACGATTTTCACGTCAGCGCCCCCACTCCGTCCAGCGCGGCCTCGAGCTGTGCGGCCCGATGGCCATACGTGTGTTCGCTCAGGACGCGCCGGTAGGCCGCCTGCCCAATCTCGCCGGCACGAAGCGGCGTGAGGTTGGCGAGTTGTTCCGCCACTTCCGGGCCGTCGTGTGCCACCAGCACCTCACGTCCCGGTTCCAAAAACCGCTCGAGTCCTTCCCACGCGTCGGTAATCAGACACGCGCCGGCGCCCGCCGCCTCGAAAACACGTGTAGCCGGGGAAAACCCGTACCGCGCCATGCTCTCGCGGGAGATATTCAGAACCGCGAGCGGCGTACAATTGAACGCATTGTGGTCGCGCGTATAGACGTGATCGAACCACCGCACGTTGAACGGCATCGGTTTGTCGGCCCATCCGGCGCCGCCGAGCAAAAATCGACGATCTTGCGATAAGGCTGCCGCCCGCAGAAAAAACTCCTCTACCCGCGCTTCGCGATCGGGTAGGCGGTTGCCGAGAAAGGCGAGGTCGCCGGCGAAGCGCCGGTCCGGTGGAACCGGATAATGAGTGGAGGGGTCCAGGGCATTGTAGATCGGCACGCATTCCCGCGCGCCCAATGCCTTGTACGTCCTCACCACGGGATCGCCGCCGCCGTAAGTAAAAATAAAATCGTAGACCGGGATCAGAGCAGTAAACGGATCGCGCGGATTCCGATGAACTCGATCGAGAGTGGCCGGAGCGTCCACGTCCCAAAACGCCACCAGCCGGCGCGGTCCTTTGAGCGCCGCGACGGCCGCTTCGAGCCAACTGTCAAAGACACCCACACCGCTCGCTTTGACGATCAGGTCGGCATCCCGCGCGCACTCCAGAGCAGCCGCGGCATCGGCTTCGCTCCCCGCCGGGTACACCACGACCCTAGCCCACGGGGGATCCTCGATGTCCCGGTGCTGCTGCCGTTCATAAGCGTCCGGCTCGTAAAACGTGACATGATGCCCCCGTGCAGCCAGCGCGCGAACAATGCCCCGGTAGTACGTGGCTGCCCCATTCCAGTAGGCTGAGACCAGGCTTGAACCAAAGAAGGCGATTTGCATCTTATAAGCTCGCGTGAATCTTTAGTAACTCGTCCACTCTATGGCTGCAGGAGTGACGCGCGCGGATGGTCGCCAGCCCATGCGCCGCCATATCCTGGGCCAGCGCCGCGCTACAGAGCACCGAGCGCAGATGATCCGTCATCTCCGCTCCGTCCCGCGCCAGCAGGTAATCCTTTCCCGGCGTGAACAGCCCTTCGCAGTCGCTCCATGGCGCCGAGACCAGCGGAATCCCGCAAGCCAGCGCTTCGAAAACGCGGATCGTCGGAATACCTGGAAGCGCACCTGCATAGGGCCGGCGTGGAACGTGTACCGTGACCCGGTATCGCGCAAATATCTCCGGGACCCGGTAATTCGGGAGCCAGCCGCCGTACTCGATCCCCGCTTCCGCCAGCTGGCGTAGTGCCTCTGCCGGATACCGCACCCCATACACGCGCGCCTTCAGCCCCAGCGCCTTCACCGGACCAATCAAATACTCTTGCAGTTCCGCCGTCCGCTCGTCGTCTCCCCAATTCCCGATCCACACCAGGTCGCCTTCCGGTTTATCGCGCTTCGGATGAAAAATGCGGGTATCGGCTGCTTCATGCCATGTCCAGGCACGGCGGGCCCAGGCCTGCTCGCGATAGATATCGCGAATCACACCGCCGTATGCCAGGACGCCATCATAGTGCCGGAGATCGTATTGGCGCATGGCTCCGGCATCCGTGAGGCTGCGGTGATGCGTATCGTGAAACAGCAGCGCAGTCCCCGGCGTTCGGGCCCGGTAATCGCCGCAGCGTCGAACCAATTCGGGCGCATTCCATTCATGCACAATCACGAGCTCCGCACCGTGTAGCTCGCGGTCGAGATCGAGGCTTTCCAGCTCGTAAAACTGGCTGCGGAGGTCGGGAAAAGCGCGATAAAAACTCTCCACGGCCGCCGTTCCGCAATCCGAGATCAGGTTCCGCAGACTCCATCCGTTATCCGGCTCGAGAATATGAACCTCATGCCCGCGCGTGATAAACTCCCGCGCGATGCCGCGGAGGAAATGGGCGTTGCCGTGGTTCCAATCCGAGATCAGCGAATGCGTGAAGATGACTACGCGCATAGTGCCTTCCGGCCGAGGGCTTCTTCATAGGCGGAGAGATACTCCAGCGCCATCCGGTCAGCTCCGAATTCGAGCGCACGCTGGTAAGCTCTGTACGCCAGTTCGATACGGCGGGGCCGGTCGTGAATGAGAGATCCGAGGGCGGACTGCAAGCCTCGCCGGTCGGCGGGCGCTACAAACACGGCTGCGCCGCTCCAGACCTCGCGCAGGCTCGGTATGTCGCCGAGCACCAGCGCGCAGCCGGAGAGCGCGGCTTCGAGCGCGGTCAGACCGAACGGCTCGTAACAGGCTGGTAGGGCATAAATGCTCGCGCGTGCATACCATTCCGCCAGCGCAGGCGCCGGCAGCCGGCCCAAAGCGCGGCAACCGGAAAGATCGGCAAGGCCGGCCTCGCCTGCTACATAAACCGGCCAGGCGATCTTCGGCGCGACCTCAACCAAGGCGCGAATGTTCTTTGCCTCGTCCCAAAGCCGTCCCGCGCTCAGAACGAATTCCTCTTTCGGACCGCGCCGGAAGCACGCCAAGCTGCGTCCGTTGAGAACCACTCGTGTCCGCGGCAGATCACCGTAGTGCGCGCGCAGCGCCGATAGCATGGCGTACGTTGGCGCAGTTACCATGTCCACAGCGTCGAGCGACCGCTTGACCTCCTGCCGATATCGATTCCATTTTTCCGGCGGAGCGCCGCCCTTGACCGCCGCCCACCAGGACGTTACGCACGAGTGCGCCGTCAGTACGACCGGGCTAACCCACGGCAGCGCCCCATGCCCGTACGAGTTCAAGTGGATCAGATCCGGCGCGATCTCGCGCTCCAGTTCCAGGAGCCACCGCCCGGATGCTTCCACGTCCGCCCAGGGTTCCTCCATCCACTCCAATTTGAAGGTGCTCTCATACAGGCGCGCGCCCGCGCGGCGCGCTTCGGCCCGCTGCGCGTTGGTCGGCAATCCACCCAGCGCCGCCAGCGCCACTTCGATGCCGCGCCGTCCCAGAGCCTCGGCCAATTCCAGCGAGAAGCTCCAGACGCCGCCGACCGTGTCGGTCGTCATCAGTATGCGTCTCATCGACCCCGTTCCAGCTCCACCAGCGGCGCCGGCTGTTGTTCCTGGATATCGCTGAACTCACGGAAGCTCTTCAGGTAATGTTCGTGCGCGCGCTCCCACGCCCGCTCATCGGGATTGCCCCACAGCCGCGTGTAATCCGGCGAGCCCGGATACGGAAACAGCGGCACCGGCGCGTTCGACCACACCCCGAACTTCTGAAGCCGCTGCCGGAATGCCTCCACCTCGCGCGGATTGTCATCCTGCGACTCCAACAGATTCGCCTGCACGAACGGCACCCGGCTCTTCGCATAGATCAGGCGGTCGGCTAGTTCGTCGGTGGAAAGCTTGCATTTCTTATCCAGGCGATTCCGTCCGGCCTCGGTAATACTCTCCACTCCGGCCTCAATCGAGACGCATCCGGCGCGTCCCAGCAGATCGATCATCTCGTAGTTCCAAAGATCAATACGGGTCTGGATCCCGAACTTGACCGAGCGCGCTGCGATCACTTCCACCACATCCCGATATGCGAGGAAGATTTCGTCGATCAAATACACGTATTCGATGCCGGCTTCTATCAGAGAGTCTAATTCTTCGGCAATCACGTTTAATGGCCGCCGGCGAAAGCTGTTGCGAAAATTGTCCTTCGCGCAGAACGTGCAATGATAGGGACACCCGCGCGACGTCTCCATTTCTGCGCCGGGGGCGGTGGGTTTCGCGTCGAATCGATGATGGTGATGCGCGTGCCGCGCGAGGAAATTGCGATCCCAGCGCAGAGCCGGCAAATCCTTCATATCTGCGGCGTGCGGCCCTCCATGGATGCGGACGGCGCCATCCCGGCGGTAACAAACCGAGTTTGCGCCTGCCCAATCTCCGGCCAGCTTCGGCAAGATCTCCTCGCACTCGCCCATCACCACGACGTCCGCGGCAAGCTTTTGGAGCGTGGTCGTTGGCGTGGTGGAGCCGTGCGGTCCGACCACCACGATGGCTCGCGTACAATCCCGGACGGTGCCGATCGTTTCCCGCGGCACCCGCAATTCCGGCGGCGCGCACCGCCAGAATAAATAGCTCGGCGCCGTGGTGACCACTGCAAAGTCAGGATCGAAGTCGCTGACTCGCGCGCGCAACTGGCTGGGCGATAACTCTTCCATCTGCGCGTCGATCAATTGCACCTCGTGCCCTTCCCGCTCCAGCAGCGCCCGCGCGTACCCGTATTCCAGGGGCAGGTGCGGCTCGCGGCAGCCGAAGTAGATACTGCCTTCGAAGCTCCAGCGCGGATTAATGAGCGAGAACTTCATAGGGCGCTCCCGATGCAGCCAGATGGCGCGGCTCGGAAAGACCGCGGCTTTCCAGTAACCAGCGATACAGCCTCTCGACACCATCGCGGCTGGAAACCTTGGGCGCCCAACCCGTCGCCGCTTTGAATTTGCGCGTGTCCGAAACGTAATACCGCTGATCTCCCGCGCGCCATTCCTCCACGCGAGTGGACGGCTTCTCGCCGCGCAGCGTGCCGATCATTTCGATAAGCTCTTTCAGACTGAGGGTGTTCCCTAAGCCGCCTCCGATGTTAAAAACCTGGCCGGACAAGGTGTGAATATTGGCCTGCGCGAGCAGAAACGCGTCTACCAGATCATCGGCGAATAGCACGTCGCGCACCTGCATCCCATCTCCGTAAACGACGATGGGCTTGTTCTCGATCGCGCGGATCAGGAAGTGCGCTATCCAACCCTGGTCCTCGGTCCCCATCTGGTGGAGGCCATAGATGCAGCTCATCCGGAAGACCACGGCGGGGATTCCGAACGTCCGCGCGTAATCCAGCACGTATTGGTCGGCGGCGCCTTTCGAACACCCGTAGGGGCTGTGAAAATCGAGCGGCCGCTCTTCATTAATTCCGGTACGCGTGGCTGCATCGAGCGGTTGGTACCGCGTGCAATTCAATTGCAGGGGCAGATCGGCCAGCGCGCCGTAGACTTTGTTCGTCGAAGTAAAGACCAATGACGGGGGATTCTCCAATGCCCTCATCTCCTCCAGCAGCGCCAGCGTTCCGCCGACATTCACTTCGAAATCATGCACCGGATTTACCAGGCTGGTGGTTACCGCTACCTGGGCTGCGAAATGGAAAACCTGTTCGGCCGAGCGCACCGCGGGGCGCAATCGATGCCGGTCGCGCACATCGGCGACCTCCACATGCACACGATCGCCATGCCGGTCGCGCAGCCATGCCAGGTTCTGGTCGACTCCGGGCCGCGAAAGATCGTCATACAGCAGCACTGAGCGGTTCGCGGAGAGCAACCGGTCGGCCAGGTTGGTTCCAATGAACCCGGCGCCTCCGGTGATGAGGACGTGGCGTTGCTTGCGCGGGCGGAGCCGGTGTCGAACCGCGTCCCGTACGGCGGCGATTCCTCCTTCGGCCCAAACCTGGAACAAGAGCTTCGGGGTGTTATCGGCGCGCTTCAAACCGAAGTGATACTCGCGCTCGTCGCGCGCCTGGGCATCGCTGTCCTGATCGCGATCCTGTGCGGATTGCCAATAAACGCGCGCGACCGGCGCGTCAATTGCGTCAACGAAGGCCCGCATTTGCGCCAGCTCTTCTCCGCGCCAGGTAGAGAAGCCAGTCTGTGTAATCCATAGTTGGGCCTTAGATCCGCGGCGTTCCAGCATGTCGCGAAGCGGACGGACTTCGGCTTCCCAACCCGCCCACGGTACTTCTGCCGTTCCTGGAAACCCATGGATCCCTACCGCGTCGATGTACGGCATCACACCGCGCTCGAACATCAGCTCGATCCAACTCAAATCCGCCGGCCAGAGGCCCGGCAGCACTGTTTTCTTGCCCAGATGATGCGCCCAGTACGCAGCGCTCCCGACCATTTCGGTGAAAACGCGCCATTCCGGATCGAGCCGGTTGTCCCATTCACTTTGTTTGTTCGGCTCGTTCCAAAGTTCGACCCATTCGAAGAGTCCGCCGAATCGCGAAATCATCACGTCGATAAAATCGGCGTATGCCTTCGGTGTCTGAGGCGGAGAGGAGAACTTGGGCACGATTCCCAGACACGGCGGCGTGTACACAAAACACGGCAGGATTTTCACGTTCTTCGCTAGTCGCGGCAGCAGCCAGTCATACCAGCCGTCGCCCTCGGACGTGTACCAATCGGCCCAGTAGACTCCGGTCCTCAGCTCGGAGATGCCCAGCTTTTGCAGATCTTGCAGCACCGCCTCGACTCGCTCATACTCGCCGGGACGAAACCAATCGACCACCCCAATTTTAGGAGCTCTCATCTTCGATGCCCGCTTCACACCATCAGCCCCCGTACCACCAGCTCCTGCCGAGCCTCGAGCGCGCGGTCAACCGCCTCCTGTCCTTCGAGCCACGCGGCCAGATCTTCCAAGCCCTTCTCCAGAGTCACGCGCGGTTCATAGCCGAGCACTTGCCGCGCCATTGTGATGTCCGCGAAGCAGTGGCGAATATCGCCCGCGCGATATTGTCCCGTAATTTCCGGCTCCACGCCGCTCCTTCCGATCGCGCGCACCGTGCGCTCCGCCACCTCCCGAACCGACAGCGGCACGCCGCTCGAAATATTGAACGCACGTCCCTCGGCAGCCGGTGTCTCCAACGCCAGCCGGCACGCGCGTGCCACGTCGTACACGCTAACGAAATCGCGCTTCTGCAATCCGTCTTCATAAATTAGCGGAGGACGGCCGTTCAGCACGCGCGAAGCGAAATTGCTCAGGACGCCCGTATAGGGATTCGATAATGCCTGGAAACGTCCGTATGTATTAAAGAACCGAAGCGCCACCGCTGGAATGCCGTATGCCCGGCCCAGCATCAGGCACATCCGTTCCTGGTCGAATTTCGAAAGGGCATATACCGAAGCTAGGCAGGGCGGTTTGTCCTCAGGAGTCGCGGCCGGGATCAACGCCTCGCCCTCCTCGTCACGGACCTCCCAATCCCCGAGTTTCAGTTGCTGAGCCGTCCGTTCCTGCGGGACGCGCACATTCCCTTTGCGATCCCGGTACAGCCCCTCTCCATAAATACTCATGCTCGAAGCAACGATAAGCCGCTCTACGGGCCGGGTGCTGAGCGCTTGCAGCAGCGTCGCCGTACCCAGGTTATTGACGCTGGTATATTCAGCGATCCGGTACATGCTTTGCCCGACGCCAACCAGCGAAACGAAATGGAAAATTGCGTCGACTCGCTCGAGCGCGCGCTCCACCGCCTCCGGATCGCGAATGTCGCCAGTCATGAGCTCGACGTCATCATCGAGATAAGAGGGCCGCTTGCGTTCCGGGCCATGTACCTGCGGAACCAGGCTGTCCAGCGCGCGAACACGATAGCCGTGCCGCAGCAGCTCATTGGCTAAATGAGCTCCGATGAAGCCGGCCCCTCCGGTGATCAGAATTTGCTTTGCCATCCACTGACCTCGGTCTCGTTTTTGAATTCTGTGAGTGCCGGATACCGATAGCAGCCTGCCGCAAATATGTGAACAGCTCCCCGCTGCAGCTCGCAGTCTGCCAATGCCTCCAGACAGTTTACGCTCACCACTTAAATTACAAGCTTAGAAAGTAAGTAGGTCAAGGTATGTAGTAAGGAGAGGGTAACGTTCAAAACATGGCCGCGTGCGCGCGCTTACTGTTCCCAGTGTGCTCGAAACCGCGGGATTAGCTCCAGGACTTCCTGAAAGTCTCCCCGAAAACAAACGGCCCGGTCATCAATGTACACATGCGCGGCTGGCTTTTTATCTGTAACCGCTGCCACGAATTCCGCCAGGCCATGCTCAGCGAGCCATTGCTCGACGTGCGGCTTCCATCTCACTGTGAAAACCACCACTTCGTAGCCGAGGCTGCGCAACCGTTCGAGGAATTCACGCGCTCCCGGCCGGGGCGGGTGAAAGTAATGCGCGCCCCGCCATTCGTCGAATTGGTTCAGCACGCCGTCAAGATCGACACAAACGATCGAGCTCATAGCGCAAGATCTCGCGGTATTGGTTCGCAAGCAGGAGAAAGCCGCTGGTTTCGTAACCCGATCCCGCGGCTACCGTGCAATATCCCAGGCGGTAACTGAGATAGGCTACCTTGTAAAAGGTGAGACATTCTTCCGGGACGAGATCCTGATCCTCACTTATTCCAAATTCTACACAGGCGCTGGCGGCATCCCATGCGATATCCTGGCAGCCCGGAAAAAAATGGTCATCATGATGATCCAAGGTGTCGGTTTTGACGTAACCTGCGGCCGTAAGTAATAACTCGTGGGGCAGCATTCTTGCATCGATCGCGATGGTGGGCCGGTCGCACAAAAGCGGCCGCAATTCGTCGAATACGTCCAGGCGCCCGGCCCACTCGGATCCAACCCCCTCCTCCACGTTCACCCGCATCATCTCGATGTTCTCCTGATATGGAACAGGACGATCTGAAAGAAAATGCAGTTGGAGGAATTCGAGATAGCGCGCAACCCATCCCGCTGCGTTCGTGGCATCCGCAGCGGTGGCGGGTCGACCGTCAACCCATTCCGACACCAGATACCCGTCTTCCATCGCGAGAGGGCGGGCCGAAAACCCCGCATCAGCCAGCACCTGGGCTCTTTGGGCCTTTTCCGCCCCGTAGTGGCTCAACCCTTCAAATTTGTAGAGCCGGCCGTCCCGCAGGTATTTGCGGCGCTCGTGTTGTGGGTGCACCGGTGGTGCGGCATCGGACAGTTCACGCCACTTCCCCGCTGACAGCTCACGCGAACCCGAAAGAGGGCCGCGCGCTTCCGTATATTTAGAGTGCCGGGTCCAGCGTTTTCGCGCGCGGTCCGAAAGTAGATTTGTTCCGTCGGTCTCCCAACTCGGAAAAAGCACAATTCGGCCGTCAGGAATACCCCGATTGGAAAGATACTCCGCCACGCATGCAAATGAAGATCCGGAGATCCCCGGCCCCTCATCCACTACGAGAAAGAACGAATCTTCGTCCCATTCGAAACCGCGCAGCGATAGCTCACGGTTGAACGGATGTCCGCGCGGGCGCACAGTAAATGATTTCACCGCGCATCCCGCCTTTTGCAATGTGGCGGCGACTACCGCGCTCAGACTTGTGCCGATGCTCCGTATCCCAATGACCACCGCCTTCCGCGGCCTGTGTTCGCGGCAAAACCGCAGCGCCGCCTTTCCGTAATCCTCGGGATAGACCGCATAGTAGGCGTAGCCCTCCGGAACCGAGACGCAAACGTCCGCGGGGAGCGGCGGGATGTCCGCCACTGCGTGCATGTCCCCGCCTCCGATCCGGATTGCGATCGAGCGCAGCCGTTCCAACAGGGGGTGCGGTTCATCAAAGTCCGGGCACAACAAGTCGGCAAGCGCCGCTTCCACTTCGCCAAAACGGATGAGCGTGCCGTGCCAGTCGCTGCCCGGAATTCGCGTGGTCACGCGCCGTTTTCGATCGGCGTAAACGATCACTCTTCATCCTGCGGCGTGCGCCAGAATCATGTCAATCGGCCGCAAATCGGAACGTGTCATTCGCCACCGCTTCCACGTTTCGCGTGTGCCGGAGTACGCCAGCTCCGCGGTTGATCTGTCATCATCGAGAGCATGGAAGCCTGCTGCCGGCTCGCACCATGCGTTGCGCTGGCCATAGTGCTCCCTACGATCTCGGCCTGGGCCGACGATGCTCCCCGGTTCGAGCGGGCACTTCCGCTGAACCGGTTTTCGGCTTCCCGCCAAGTACAAACCGATTCCGATGGTTTTTATCGGATGCCCACCGCCGTCGAAGATGATTACTTCGATGCCACCAGCCCTATCGAGCGCGTCAAGCGCCACTTCGCCGTTGCGCGCCGTGTGGGAGCGGCGTACTTCCGTTGCGGCTTTACTTGGAACGCGATCGAAAGGGAGCCCGGCAAATATGATTGGACCTTCTGGGACAACCTTGTCCGAACCGCAGAGCAAAATCATATTCCGCTCATTCCGTATGTGGCCTATCCGCCGAAATGGGCCGTTGCGTCTGAATCCGAGTTTTGGAAACAGCCGCCGCGCGATCCACAGATCTACGGCGATTTTATGTACACCATCGCGGCACGTTACCGCGGCCGCGTCGCCGCTTGGGAGATCTGGAACGAACCCGACAATCACGACTACTGGACCGGCACCGTTGACCAGTTCGCGCCTTTAGTCACGTTCGCCGCGAAACGCATTCGCGAGGCCGACCCCCACGCGGTTCTCGTCCTAGGCGGGTTATCGTATGGCGCCGGCCCCTTCTTCCAGCGTTTGATCAACGACTATCACGTCGACCGCTATGTCGATGTCATCGCCTTGCATGCGTACCCCGAAACGTGGTCGAACGAACGTGCTGAAACCGTGTTCCAGCAGTGGATACCCGCCGTCTGGGACGCGCTCACGCGCGATCAGTCGGGCGTCGATCTTTGGGTCAACGAAATGGGCTATGCGGACTATCGCTACCGTTCGAACCAGGCTTCGATATACGGCGTCAGCGTCTACTATCGAGGCGAGCACACGAGCCAATACCAGGCTCAGATGCTGTTCAAGTTCGAAGTCATGGCGTTGGGCTCCGGCCATGTTTCCCTCAGCGGCTGGTACCGCATCGACGATTTTCCTTCTACCGAAAAACGCCTCGGACCTGATGCGGTCAACTATCATCTGGGCTTGTTTGATCCAAGCGGCCGGCCCAAACCCGCATTCCGGGCGTTGCGGTTCTTCAACCGGCTATTCAGCCGTCCGACGCGCCGCGTTCCGGCGCGCGTCGGACGTCCGGGGAGTTCCCAATCAGTGGTCGATTTGTTTGAGCGGGTGGACGGCCGATTCCTGATGGTCGGGTGGCTGCGCAGCCCTCTCCCCGCCGAAGTAAGCGACCAATCGGGCATGCTGGAGGACCGCCGCTCCGAAAACATTTCGCTCGACCTGCCGTGCGCCCGGCCGAAGCTGGAAGGTTACTTCGACGCGGAAGGGCGGCATGTCCGCTCGGCCGCCCGGCTGGTAAAACACTCGCTGGAAGGAATGACACTCCGCGACGGGCACGTTCTCATTGTCGAGTTCCGGTGCCCGCAGTAATGCAGCTCTGCCGGGCAGGTATGATACGGATGGTAGGCATCTTGGGGCCAAGAGCATGACCATTGGACAAAACAACCGGGTGCAGGACGCCTCTCGGCACACCTCCGTGGTGCTGATCGCCGCTGTCGCAGCGGTCTGCGGACTCTTGTTCGGTTACGACACCGGGGTAATTTCGGGCGCGCTGCTGTTCATCAAGAGTGATTTCGTTCTTTCGCCGCTGATGCAGGGCGTGGTGACCAGTGCGGTGTTGGCGGGCGCGACGCTGGGCGCTGGATTCAGCGGCCGCCTGGCCGACCGCTTCGGACGCCGTGCCATGATCCTCGCCGTAGCGGTGTTGTTCTTCGTATCGAGCCTGATGACTAGTCTCGCTCCCGACGTCGGCTGGCTCGCGGTGGGCCGGATTTTCGTCGGCCTCGCGATCGGTGTCTGCTCGTACACAGGGCCGCTGTATATTTCCGAGATTTCGCCGGCGGCCAGTCGCGGTGCCTTGGTGTCGCTCAATCAACTGCTGATTACGGTCGGCATTCTGGTTTCCTACCTCGCCGATTACCTGTTGGCCGCCGGGGAGCACTGGCGCTGGATGTTTGCTGTGGCCGCCATACCCGCGGTTATTCTGGGAGCCGGCATGCTGGCGCTGCCCGAAAGCCCGCGCTGGCTGGCTGCGCGTGGACGGCACGAAGCGGCGCGGGCTGTGCTGCGGCGTGTACGCTGTGAGAGCGAGGCGGAAACAGAATTGCGCGAGATCGAAGCGCAAGGTCAAGGCCAGGAAGCGAGTTGGAAGGAATTGCTCGAACCGCGCTATCGGCCGGCTCTGCTGGTGGGAATCGGCCTCGCCATCTTCCAGCAGATCACCGGAATCAATACCATTATTTATTACGCACCGACTATTTTTCAGATGGCCGGGTACAGCTCCGCAGCGCAATCGATCCTGGCTACGGCGGGCGTCGGGCTGGTGAATGTGCTGTTGACCATAGTGTCGCTGCGGCTGCTCGATCGTGTCGGCCGGCGGCCGCTGCTGCTATTCGGAGTCGGCGGCATGACGGTTTGCCTGGCTGCGCTCGGTTTCGTGTTCAAGTTTAGCGCCGGATCATCCTCGCTGGGTTGGCTGGCCGTGATCAGCGTGATGGCGTACGTCGCGTGCTTTGCGATCAGCCTGGGGCCGATCTTCTGGTTGATCATATCGGAGATTTATCCGTTGCGCGTGCGCGGTCTGGCCATGGGCGTCGCGACGATGGCCAACTGGGGCTTTAACCTGATCGTGGCGCTAACGTTCCTGCTGCTGGTACAGGGGGTGGGAGCCGCCGGAGCATTTTGGTTGTACGCGATGGTCAGCATCGGCGCATGGGTGTTTTCGAGACGCTACGTGCCGGAGACGAAGGGACGGACTCTGGAGGAGATCACCGAGCACTGGCACACATTGCGGTGAAGAAAGGTTCGGGAGCAATTGTGTCGTTCAACCACACGAGTGCCGCTTGAAGATACCTACTGAAACAGCTCGGAAGATCTTTGATGAAAAGTTTGTCATTGCGAACAGTCTCTAGAAATCCACTCATATAGCACCGGCATTTGGAAGAGGGTAAGGAGCGTGGAACTGAACAGGCCGCCGATCACAACGGTAGCCAACGGCCGCTGGATTTCGGCGCCGGTGGAGGTCGCCAGCGCCATCGGGATAAATCCGAAGCTGGCAACGCAGGCGGTAATCAGGACGGGCCGGAGGCGCCGCTGCGCACCCGCCAGTACGGCTTGACGCGTATTCATCCCCGTCTCGCGCATGTGGATGATCGAACTCACCAGCACAACACCGTTCAGCATCGCCACTCCAAATAACGCGATGAATCCGACCGAGGCGGAAAGATTCAGGTTCATGCCCCTCACCCAGAGCGCCGTGATGCCGCCGACCAGGGCCAGCGGAATATTTCCGACTACGAGCAGCGCCAGTCGCAGCGAATTGAAGGTGAGATACAAGAGAACGAAAATCACCGCCAGCACGATCGGAACGATGAGCATTAAGCGCCGCGTAGCGCGCTGCTGGTTTTCGAATTGTCCGCCGTAGTCGATGAAGTAACCTGGCGGCAAGTTGATATCACGACGCATTCGCGCGCGCACTTCAGCGACGAAACTACCGAGGTCGCGGCCCCGCACATTGGACATCACGACGATTCGCCTCTGGCCCTGCTCACGGTTGATCAATTCCGGGCCGCGGCGCACATCGACGTGCGCCACCTGTTCGAGTCCGACCTGTTCTCCGCCGGGGGCGCGCAGCACGACCGCGCGCAGCGCGTCAGGATCGGTGCGGTAGCGCTCTGGGAGCCGGAGGGCGACGCCGTAGCGGCGCTGGCCCTCGATCACTTCAGAAATCCGATCGCCCGATCCGACACTGGCCACCGCCTGTTCGACATCGGTCACGTTCAGGCCATAGCGGGATAGCGCGGCGCGATCGATCTGCACGGACAGGTCCGCGACCCCGGACGTGATTTCCATCTGCGCCTCGGCCGCTCCGGGAACCTTCGAAACGACGCGCAGGACCTGCTGGCCGAGAGTATCCAGCGTCCCGAAATCGTCCCCAAAGATTTTGATCGCGAGATCGGCTTTCACGCCGGAAATCGTTTCATCGATGCGCATCGCCATCGGCTGCGTGAAACTATAGGCGACTCCCGGAATTTCGTCGAGCGCCTTCGCCAGCGCCTGGATCAACTCTTCTTTGGTGTGAAAGTGCTTCCAGGTGTCCATCGGGCGCAGCAGCAGGTAGGTATCTCCTTCATTGATTCCCATGGCTTCGGTGGCAAAGTCAGGCCGCCCGATCTTGATGACGACATCGGCGATTTCGGGAAATCGTCGCAGGCGCTGCTCGATGATCTTGCTGATTTCGACGGACTCCGTGAGAGAGACTCCCGGCAGCTTACGGGTTTCCACCAAAATCGAACCTTCATCGAGCCGCGGCATGAATTCGGTGCCGATGAACCAGAGCGAGCCGATGGTTACGGTCATCACCAGCGTCGCGAGGCTGGCAGTCATGAGGCGGTGATCCATCGCCCATGCGAGCACGCGGACATATATGTGGTCGAGACGCTCCATCCAACCGCGGCGACCTGGCCGGCGCGGCCGTGGAATGTAGCCGGAGAAGCTGAGTGACGCCAGCGTGGGTACCAAAGTCAGCGCGAGGAGCAACGAGCCCAGCAGGGCCGTGCAGACCGTAATCGCCATAGGCCGGAACATACGCCCTTCCATTCCCTGCAAAAACAAAATGGGAAGATAGACGGCGATGATGATTGTTACTGCGAACACCATCGGCCGGGCCACTTCATGAGTGGCACGACGGACCGATTCGAGCGACGATTCCTTACCGTGCTGCTCTTCCAGCCGGTGAACGGAATTCTCCATCATGACGACCGCGCCGTCGACGATCATGCCGAAGTCAATGGCGCCGAGGCTCATGAGGTTCGCGCTGATGCCGAACAGGCGCATACCCAGAAAACTGATCAGCATGGAGAGGGGAATGACGGCCGCGGTGATCAGCGCGGCGCGCAGGTTCCGGAGAAAGAGGAGCAGGACGATAGTCACCAGAAGGAAACCTTCGAAGAGATTTTTCTCAACGGTGCGAATCGTGCCATCGATGACAAACGACTGATCGTAAAAAGGCACGATCTTCACTCCGGGTGGCAGCCGCAGATTGGCGATCTTCTCCTTCACGCGCTCGATAAGTTGCTTTCCGTTCTCACCTTTGAGCATGATCACCATTCCGGAGACGGTCTCGCCGTTGCGAAGCGTCGCGCCTTCGGGCGGCGCGGGACCAATACGCACTTCGGCCACATCGTGTAGCAATACCGGCGTGCCGCTTTTGGCCGTGAGGACGATGTTGCCGAGGTCGGCCGTGTCGACAGCGCGGCCGCTTCCGAGCAGGGTGAACTGCTCCGACGCATGCTCGATATAGCCGCCGCCGAAATTGGTATTGTTTTCGGCCACGCGCGCGGCCACATCGTGCAACGAGAGGCCGTACTGCTCTAGCAGAGCGGGATCCACGATGATCTGGTATTGCTTCGTCTGGCCGCCCCAAGCGTTGATTTCGCTGACGCCCGGCAGCGTTCGCAGTTGCGGTTTGATCACCCACTCGTGCAGGTCCTTGAGATCGATCGGGCTCATGGGACCGGAGAGTGTGTACTGGTACAACTCGCCGAACGCAGTCGCGGGCAATCCGAGGACCGGCTGAATGCCTTGAGGCAGCGACGACGCGGTTTGCTGGATGCGCTCACTCACCAGCTGGCGCGCGAAATACATCGCGACCGAATCGTCGAAGACGACGGTGACCATGGACAATCCGAGCTTGGACAGCGATCGCACCTCTTCTTTATTCGGTAAACCGAGCATGGCACGCTCGATCGGATACGTGACCAATTGTTCGACTTCCGTAGGCGGCATCGAGGGTGCTTCGGTCACCACCACCACCTGATTGTTGGTCAGGTCGGGAAACGCTTCGACCGGAATCGTGTAGAGGGCAAAGCCGCCCGCGCCGAGCATCGTGAGAGTCGCCGCGAGCACCAGCCAGGGATACTTCAGCGTGAGATCGATGATGCGGTTGAGCATGTCGACTTACTCGCTCTCCAGGGTGGATTTCAGAAGCTGCGATTTCAGTACGAAGCTGCCGTGGACCACTACGGCTTCGCCGGTCTTGAGCCCCTTGAGGACTGGCGTTCTGCCGCCGGCCGTGTCCCCGGTCCGAATCGCGCGTACCTGATAGCGGCCGGTTCCGGTCTGTACGAAGACGACCTGCTGGTCGCCAACTTGCTGGACGGCGTCGGAAGGCACCACGATAGTGGGCCTGCGGCCGCCCACGGGAATCTCAGCGTTGGCCAGCATTTCGGGACGAAGGCGGTTTTCCCGGTTGTCCAACTCGATGCGCACCTGCATCACACGCGTGACCGGATCCAATTCCTGGCCCAGGTTGGTAATTCGGCCCGGCAAGCGGCGGCCATCCTCGCCGGCAAGAGTTACGGAAGCGGCTTGACCCAACCGCACACGTCCGAGATCTTCCTGGCGCACCGAGGCAAGCATCCACACTTTTGATAGATCACCGATAACGAACGTTACGCTAGTGGTATCCACGCTTTTACCCGGCGTCACATTCTTTTCGAGGATGTAACCGGCGCCGGGCGCCAGGATGGGGACGTCGTCTTCGAGATCATCGGTGCGGCCTGCCTTCGGCTCGGCCGGAACGCGCAGATCATCTTCGAGCAAATCGCGGAGCCGGTCGACCTCGATTTCCGCACTGCGTACTTCCGCTCGGGCGGCCACCACGTCCTGCTCGGCCTGTTCGATCTGCTGCTGGGAACCGGCCTTGAGATCGAGCATTCTCTGAGCGCGATCGCGATTCCTCTGCGCTTGCGCGGCGCCGGCTTTGGCCTTGTCCAATTCGGCAACGGCGCGGCGATAGAGCGCGCGCGAATCGCGGACCTCATCGGCGTGATACCGTGCCAGGATGTCCCCTTTGTGGACTGCATCCCCCAAGCCCTTGTAAACCGCGACCACGGAACCGGAGGTGCGAACACCGACCCGCCAACTGCGATCGTCGGCGAGCACGATTCGCCCTTTGACTCGCAGCAATTCCGCTTGTTCGGAGAAGACGGCAGACTGGGTTTCGATATGTGCGGAAGCCTGCTGTTCGGGGCTAAGCACGACCGCGTGAATGTCGGACGGGCTATTGGTGGGTTTCGGAGAAGCCGCAGCCGGGTCCGGCGGGCGATTGCTACACGTTGAGAGCGCCCAGAGTGCCAGCGCCACACCACCGGCAAGAAATGTGTTTTTCATTGGTCCATCCCCTCGGCTGCCTCCAACTTCGCAATACTCTGGCGGTACTCGACCAGTCCGGTGGTGCGCGCGAGTTCCGCGTCCAGCCCCACGCGCTCGGCATCCAGCAGGCGGAGCAAGTCCGTGCCGCCCTCGGCATAAGCGGCGGCGGCAATCCGGGAGATCTCCGCCGCATGCTGGCGCAGCGGTTCCAGTGTTTTGACGAACTCTTCCCGGTGGAACTCGTATTCTTGAAGCGCGGCGAGGTAGTCGGCGCGGACATCCGCCTCGGCAGCCGAAAGCAGCAACTGGTGCCGGCGAACCTCTGCCTGCGCAGCGGCGCGGTTACCCTGGTTCTTGTCAAAGACCGGCAAAGTTATGCGCAGCGACGCGAGAGCCGTATTGACGCCAGTTAGCGCGTCGGGCAACTGCGTCCGCTTGTACCCTAACGTCACGGTAAGGTCGGGACGCGCCGAGATATCCTGCAGCTTCGCATTGGCCTCAGCCTGCCGGAGCGCCGCACGCGCGACTTGAATCTCGAGACGCTCAGCCATGACGCGCTCGATCGGCACGGGAGTGAACTCGCCCGGCGGCTCCAATGTCTCGGTCAGAACGACCTCGGTAATTTCGGTTCGGCCCATTTCGCGCAACAACTCGATGCGCGCGCGGCCGGCCTCCAGGGTAGCCAGGTCCGCCGACACTTTCAGACGTTCGCCCTCGAGGCGCACGCGCAGCAGATCCTGCTCGGCGATCGCACCCGCAGTGAGCCGGCCCTGGTGAAATTCGATAATTCTTGCGAAATTTTCCAGCGTCAAATTCCAGGCCTGGCGGATTTCCTGGGCGCCGCGCGCCGCCCAATACGCGACCTTCACTCTTTGGGCAAGCTGTCGGCGGACCAGTTGATACTGTGCTTGCGCATAGCCTCGGTCTTCCCCGGCGGCCGCAACGCGCTCTCGGTGCTTTCCGAGGATGTCGAGCGGCTGGTTGATCAGGGCTAGAGTATCGACATCGCGAGTGTAAGTCTGTCCGGGCCGCAGGTTCTCGTTCTGGAATTGAAATTCCGGATTGGGAAAAAGACCGGCCTGCCGGCGCAGTCCCTCGGCGACCAATACTCGCTCCGCTTCCGCCTGCAGCGAAGGGCGGGAGCGAAGGGCGCTCGCCACAGCGTCGGCGAGTCCCAGTTGGGTTTGCGCGCCCAGGCAGAGCCCGCCTGTCAGGAACGCAACGATCCTATAAATTCCGGCTTTCTGAATCACAAATTTCCCTCTACCGTGCAGAAATAAAAAGATCGGATTCGGGCCCGCCAAAAAGGGAAGGCGAGGCGCACAAATCCTCAGGTGAGAAGGAAACTAAACAGGCGGGGCTCTGGGAACGGAAAGGCGGTGACAAGGCGGATCGTGCGCGCATTCTTCAACCTGCCCTACGACCCCCATCTCTGTTTCCAACGGCAACAGCATATCCGGCGCGCGCGCGAGCAGGAACGGCGCGAATCCGACCGGCGGAACGATGGTGAATGTATCGAGCGACCACGCCTCGTGTTCGTCCGCGTCGTCGATGCCCCGCAGCCCTGGCGCCAACGCCTGCGCATGATGCGCCGCGAAGTGCGCGTGGACGAGCGTCGAGTGCCCGTGCCCTTCCGCCTCTTCGCCTTCGTGCACATGCTGCACCGGCGCCAGCAGAAAAGCCTGGAACACCGTGAGACACAACTGCGCTGCGAGCAGCGGCCGCATTCTCGTCCATTATACAGAGCCGGGGAAGGCCGTTCGGGAACGGGTAAGCCAGGGAAGCCGGTCTCCAACGACCAGCCCATGCGGTGACGTCACACTTGGAATTTGTATCCAACCCAGGGTTCCGTGATCACGTGTCTGGGATGGGCAGGGTCCTTTTCAATCTTCTTACGCACCTGGTTGATGAAAGTTCGGAGATATTCCACCTCATCCCCATAGTCCGGCCCCCAGACGGCCTGCAGCAGCTTCACATGAGCAATCGGAACGTTCGGATTGGTTGCGAGGAATTGGAGAAGATCGAACTCCTTCGGCGTCAGGCGTACCTCGCGCCCGCCAACCTTTACTGTACGGGTGCTGGGATTAATTTCCAGGTCGCCTGCGCGGATGACGGCCGAGTCGGCGGAGACCGGAAGCCGCCTCAACGCCGCCCGGATTCTCGCCAATAGCTCCGGCATGCCAAAGGGCTTGGTTACATAATCATCAGCGCCGGCATCGAGGGCCGCGACTTTATCCTCTTCCGCGCTTCGGACAGTGAGCATGACGATCGCAGTGTCCGACGAGCTTCGAATCGACCGGCAGGCCTCGAGGCCGCCGATTCCGGGCATGTTGACATCCAGCAAGATAAGGTCGAATCGCTGTTCGCGCACGGCCACGAGGGCCTCCTCGCCCGATCGGGCATCGTACACGGAATAGCCTTCGGCCGTCAGGGTTGTTCGCATGATTCTGCGGATCTGGGGCTCGTCGTCCACGACGAGAATCTTGGCTGAAGTCATCGGAGCTCGTCCGTCGCGAGAGGCACCTTAATGATAAAGCGCGAACCCTCTCCGGGGATACTCTCGACGAAGGCGTCGCCGCCATGAGCGCGCGCGATCTCCCGGACCACGGAGAGGCCGATCCCGGACCCGGGCACGGCATGGCGGTTCAGTCGTCCCCGGTAGAACCTCTCGAAAACCCGGTCCGCCTCAGCGGCCGAAATCCCCGGGCCGTCATCTCTCACCCAGAACCGGACCTCCGAACCGCCGAGATCCGCGCCCACCTCGATTGGCGATTTGCCCGACGCATGCTTTAGGGCATTGTCGACAAGTTGGCGAAGAGAGAGTTGGATCAAGTCGCGGTCAATGGAGATTCCGGATACATTCGGAGCGACCGCCGTTACAACCGGCCGATCCTCGAGCCGCGGACGCATTTGCGCGATCACGGTCTCAATCACCTGATTCGGGGAAACCACGGACCGGCGCAATTTGAATTTGCCGCCCTCGATTCTCGACATTTGAATCGCATCGCTGACCAGATTGTCGAGCCGGTCGGTTTCTTCATTGACGATACTGAGAAGCTCGCGATCCTGGCCAGTCAAGTGATCTTCGGCAAGCACCGTCGTGGTTGCCGCTTTGATTGAGGTCAGCGGGGTCTTGAACTCGTGGGCGATGGCGTCGAGAAGTGTGGATTTGAGTTCTTCGCTTTGACGCGCGGCTTTCGCCAGACTCTCGACCTCCTGAGTGCGCGCCCGTTCCAGGCCGATCGCCACCAGGCTGGAAATTGCGTCGAGGGCGGTATCCGATACGATGCCGCGAACGGCAAGAACTCCGGCCGGCTTCGTGCCGAGCCGAATCACCGCGCAACGGGAATCGGGAAGGGCCGGATGTTCGGCGTCTCCAGCGAGAATCCTCTGCAATGTGCCGGCCGGCACGGCGAGGTCTTCGGGGCCGGCCAGGTAGTTTCGAGACGTCTTTAGATCAAATAACGTTACGGCGCGCAGCTCGAACGCTTCAGCCACGTGGCGAGCCAGGCGCGAGGGAACCGACTGGTCGACCGAGTCGAGAAGGATCGACCGCCCGAGCGAGTAAAGGCGCTCTAACTCGAGTTGGCGGCCGATGGCGGCATTCGCCTGACGCTTCACGCTCGCGGAGAGTTGGCCGGCCACGATTCCGGTTACCAGGAACGCTCCGAGTGCTATCCAGTTTTGCGGGTCTGTAATCGTAAATTGACCGATCGGGGGAAGGAAGAAAAAGTTGTAACAGAGCATAGCCACGATTGACGCCACCACCGTATAGCCGAAACCCCAGCCGCTGGCGATAAATAAGACGGTCAGGAGATAGGCGAAGCCGGTCGTCGTCTGGTTAACGCCGGAATATTTGCAGGCCGCCGTCACGGCACCCACCGCAAGCAGCGAAGCGATTAGCTTTCCGAACGACGCCCAGGAAGATTTCCGCGTCTCTAACACTAACTGCATTCTAAAGCGCAGCACGGCTGGCGGCTAGTCTGCAGTCCACCATCGGCGCACGGCGACTGCCGACCATACGGCTTCCACCAAGCCGAATGGCCGGGCGCCCTGGAGAAACCCGTATGCTGAACCAAGAACGCACGAGCCGGCAAAGGCGAGAATGAACCAGCGGCTGCGCCTCTCGAGCCCGTAGAACACCAACATCGCCGTGACCGCGAATAAGCCGAAGGCCGTGAGCTTGTCCATGTGCATGAGCGTATTTCCCATAGTAACGGGTCTCTGCCAGTTTCCGCGCTGCCGGCAGTGAGCGGCTATTTATGCGGTCTTTACGGAACCTTTATGGATTCCTTATGCCGCTCTTGTGACTTCTTTACGGCCGAAACTATAGACTCAGATCGCATGGTTGAAATGACAAGCAAAGACCGAGCCGGGCGCCGCCCGGCGCCGGTAAATGAGGCCTCGCTCATACCGGCCAAGCAATTCGACGATGCGGGCCGATTGGAAATCGTAGTGCCATATTCCAACGCGGAGATGACGGCCAAGGTCGTCGAACGCGCTGCGGCGCTCAGCGCGGGTCTCAATGTCATGCTGAAGCTCGTCGCCGTTTATGTCGCTCCGTACCCTGCCGAGCTGCAGTGCCCGGCTGCCATGGAGCGGCACCTCACCACGCGTCTGACGGAAATTGCCGAAGATACGAGCCTGCCTGCTTGCGTTCACATTGTGGCGGCGCGCGACCGGATCGAGGGATTTCGCCAGGTTCTGCGGCCGGGATCGGCTGTCCTTCTGGGCAGCCGGAATCGCTTATGGCGCACCAGGGAAGAGAAGCTGGCGCGGACCCTCACGCATCAGGGCCATCACGTCTCATTGATCCATTTCGATTGAGGAGCCGCCGTCATGCTCGACATTGCATATATTGCGATCAGTATCCTGTGTTTCGCCGTGGGTTGGGCTTTTGTGAAGGGATGCGATCGGCTCTAAGGATTCGATATGGAATACGCAATTTCACTTGTGATTGCCGTGGCGCTCGGCGTGTATCTGGTATTCGCACTCCTTCGCCCGGAGCGCTTTTAGGGGAGCCCAATGACTGCGAATGGATGGTTGCAGATCGCGATCTACTTTCTGGTCCTGCTTGCGCTGACGAAGCCGCTCGGCGTTTATCTCACCAAGGTCATGCAGGGCGAGCGCACGTTCATGCACCGCGTCCTGCGGCCGCTCGAAGCCGGGATCTATAAGCTCTGCGCTATCGATGAACATGCCGAACAGCACTGGACAAGTTATGCCGGCGGCATCCTGTTGTTTTCCGTCGCTACGCTGCTGACGACGTATATCGTACAACGCGTCCAGCAATGGCTGCCTTGGAATCCGGCGGGGCTGGGGAATATCGGTCCGGACCTGTCGTTCAACACCGCGATGAGCTTCGCGACTAACACCAACTGGCAGTCGTACACGCCGGAAACGACCGTCAGCTATCTGACGCAAATGATCGGACTGGCGACTCACAATTTCTTCTCGGCTGCTGTTGGTCTGGCCGCGGGCGTGGCGGTGATTCGCGGATTCGCGCGACACTCCGTCAAAACACTGGGCAACTTCTGGGTAGACATGGTCCGCAGCCTGGTTTACGTACTCCTACCCCTGTCGATAATCGGCGCGTTGTTCCTGGTCTCGCAAGGCTCGATTCAGAATCTTCATCATTACGAGAGAGTCGCCACTCTCGAGGGCGGCACGCAAACCATTCCGCAGGGGCCCGCGGCCTCCCAGGAAGTAATCAAGATGGTGGGGATCAATGGTGGTGGGTTCTTCAATGCCAACTCGGCGCATCCTTATGAAAACCCGACGCCGCTTTCGAACATGGTGCAGATGTGGTTGATCT